>NZ_JAAALM010000005.1 GCF_009906395.1 Kineococcus indalonis | reverse complement strand
GGCCAGCACCCCCACCCACGGGTCCAGGCCCAGGACGTTGACCAGCAGCAGACCCCACACCGCCTCGTGCAGGCCGCGGGGTCGTGGCCGTGCCCCGCGGCCTGCACGAGGCGGTGTGGGGTCTGCTGCTGGTCAACGTCCTGGGCCTGGACCCGTGGGTGGGGGTGCTGGCCATCGCCGTCCCCTGCGGCGCGGTCACCGCCAAGGTGTTCGCCGACCTGGTCGACGAGGTCCCGCGCGGCGGGTACGAGGCGCTGCTGGCCGCCGGCGCCGGGCGCGGCACCGCGGCCCTGTACGGGCTGCTGCCCCCGGCCGCGGGAGCGCTGCTGGCCTACGCGTTCTACCGGTTGGAGTGCGCCGTGCGCTCGGCGGTGGTGCTGGGCCTCATCGGCGCCGGGGGGCTGGGGTACCAGTTGTC
The DNA here is from genome assembly GCF_009906395.1 of Kineococcus indalonis. GTDB lineage: Bacteria > Actinomycetota > Actinomycetes > Actinomycetales > Kineococcaceae > Kineococcus > Kineococcus indalonis. Next base: position 29,087 of record NZ_JAAALM010000005.1, on the reverse strand, counting down.
GCTGTCGTTCAGCTCGTTGCGCTGGGACCAGGTGTGGAGCTGCGTGTACGCGCTGACCGCGGTGTGCGTGGCCGCCGTCGTGGCCGGTCGCGCGGTGCGCCGCCGCCTGGCCGACCCGCCGGCCGTGCGCGGGGACCGGCTGCGGCGCGACGGCGCGCTGACGGCGGCGGCGGCGGCGGTGCTGGCGCTGGTCGCGTGGTCGTGGTGGTACCTGGCCCTCAGCCCCGCCGCGCTGACCTCCGAGCGGGCCCGGCGGCAGGCGGCGTACGTGCTCGACCACGCCTGGCCGCCGCAGGTGTCCGGCCCGCTGCTGCGCTCGCTCGGCAGCGCTGCCCTCGCCACGGTGCAGATGTCGGTGATCGCCATCGCGTTCGCCACCGTCGGCGCCGTGCTGCTGTCCGGGCCGGCTGCGCACCCCGCCCGCGGCTGCGGGCCGGTGCGGTGGGGCACCGGCGTCGCCGTGCGGTGCGCGTTGCTGCTCCTGCGCGCCGTGCCGCCGCCGGTGTGGGCGCTGGCGCTGCTGTTCGTGCTGCGGCCGGGGATCCTCCCGGGCGCCCTCGCCCTGGGCGTCTACACGCTCGGCGTCCTCGGCCGGCTGAGCGCGGAGGCCCTCGAGGAGCTCGACGAGCGACCGACCCGGGCGCTGACGGTGCTCGGCGCGAGCGCGAGCGGCACGTGGCTGTACGCGGTGGCGCCGCGGGCGGTCGGGCCGGTGCTCGCCTACGCGCTGTACCGGTGGGAGGTCGCGATCCGTGACACGGTGCTCGTCGGGCTGCTGAGCGCCGGCGGGCTCGGTGCGCTGCTGGCCACGTCGCTGCAGACGTTCGACTGGTCCGCGGTGACGACGACCCTCGTGGTGCTGGTGCTGCTGACGCTCGCCGTCGACCTCGTCAGCGACCGGGCGCGGCAGGTGGTGCGCTGACGGCCCGCGTGGACCGGTGCCGCGGCCGGTCGCCGACGATGCCGACGGGCAGGTGGGCGGCGCCGTCCTCGCACGCGGGTCGACCGCGGCGGGCGTGCCGCGCTCCGGCTCCGCGGCGGTCGGGAGGAGTGCCGGGCGGGCCACGAGCGCCGTGCGGCCTCCCGCGCCGGCGGTGCTGGTCCCCTCCCGCTCGTGGTCGTCACCCGCGGGGACGGGCAGCGGCCAGTTCCGCCGGTGTTCCCGCCACGATGAGCGCGGCGTGAGCGGTGATGCGCTCGAGCGGCCAGGTCCACCACCGCGTCCGCAGCGGCGAGGCGACCTCGTCGGGTCCGGAGCGGGTGCGGACCTGGCGAGCGGGGTCGCCGGCGACCACCGCGTAGGCGGGCACGTCCTTGGTGACGACGCTGTGCGCGGTGACGACGCCGTGCGCGGTGACGACGGCGCCGTCACCGACGTGGACGCCGGGCGGGACCGTGGCGGAGCGCCCGGGCCGCACGGCGTTGCCGATCACGGTGTCCGGCAGGGCGGGGATCGCGCGGTGGGTGTCCAGCGTCGCCAGGGGCGATGGCGCTGGACCGACCGACGACCAGACGCCCCGAACCCCCGTCGTCGAAGTAGGTGAGCTCCCCGACCTCGGTGAGCGCTGGGGTGGTCCGCTGACGCGGGAAGACCACGTCGGTCAGGTCCGGGCGGGCGGGGCGCGCTCGGTGAGCGTCACCACGCAGCGGGAAGCGGGTCAGCGCGCGGTCAGCGCCAGAGGCTCGAAGACCTCCACCGCACAGCCCTCCTCGTCACCACCGGAGGTGCAGCGTCACCTGACCCGCACGACGGGTGCAACCGACTTCCTGCGGGCTCAGCGGGCTCAGCGGGCTCAGCGGGCTCAGCGGGCTGCGCGGGTGCTCAGCCACGCGCACACCGCGCCCGCGGCGCTCAGCAGCGCGACGACCGAGAAACCCCGCCCCAGCGAGGTGGCCGCGGCGAGCGCCCCCAGCACGACCGGGCTCACCGTCGAGCCGAGCGCCTTCGCGACCGACTCGGCGGCGGACACGCTGGCGCGCAGGTCCGGGTGCCAGCCGACGACGAGGGCGGGGCTGAGCGGCATGAGCACCCCCGTCACCACCCCGAAGGCGACGAGGACGGCGGTGCTCGCCCACACCGGCCCGCTCGCCACGACCGCGGCGAGCGCAAGGCACGCCACCGGCAGCGCCGGGTAGGCGCGGGCGAAGAGGGCGCCGGCACCGCAGCGCACCAGCAGGACCTGGTTGAGGCTGCTGCCCACGAACACGCCTGCGGGGACCATCACGGCGATGAGCACCCGCTGCCACAGCACCGGCTGGGTCTGCTGGGAGACCATGCTCACCGCGTAGTGCGCGGCCTGGATCGCCCAGCCGACCCCGGCCGCGGCCAGCAGCAGCAGCGCCGTCCGGGGCACCCGCAGCGCCGCGTGGACGTCACCCAGCAGCGTCCGCAGCCGGGGCACCGGCCGCACCGCGACGGTGCGCACGGGCACCGGGGGGATCCGGCGGGCGATGAGGGGCGCCAGCGCCAGGACGAGCACGCCGTACCCGACGACGACCCACGACCACAGCTGCGGCGACCCCAGGCCGGCCGCCACCGCCCCGACCGCCAGCCCCGAGGCCGCACCCACGCTGGTGAACGTCTGCAACCGGGAGAACCCGCGGTCGCGCCCGCCGGGGTCGTCGCGGTGGGCGTCGGCCACGATCACGGCCGCGCACAGCATGAGCGCGCTGTTGGTGGTGCCGGTGAGCACGCGCGCCAGGACGATCCCCGCGAAACCCGGTTCCAGCAGCAGGGCCGCCGACAGCACGACGTTGGCCGCGACCGCCACCGGCAGCACCCGGCGCGGGGAGAGCAGGTCGAACAGCGGGCCCAGCAGCACCGTCCCCAGCGCCGCGGCCGCCGCGTACACGCCGACGGTGACGCCGACCTGCCCGACGCTCAGGCCGATCCGCTCGCCCAGGACCACCGAGACGGGGATGAACCCCAGCTGCGACAGCGGGGTCAGCAGGACCAGCAGACCCGGCAGGACGCCCAGCCGGGGGCGGGCGGACGGCTCGGCGCGCAGGGACGTCACCCCTGGACGCTACGTGCCGCCGGGCCCGGGGCTCCCCGCGGGAGTGACGGGAGGTCGCCGGTCGCCTGCGGCACCGCGGGAGCTCCGGGGTCCCCCGCACCGGTACCGGGAACCCCTTCGGCTCAGCACATCACGGGCGAGCCTGAGCTGCTGGTCGGGCGATCCTGCGGTTGCCCCCGCCAGCCGGTGTGACCCCCGCCGCGGTGCACAGCGCGAGCGGGGGGCGCGTCGTCGCGACCGGGTGCTCGGATCGCACCACCGCGCTGACCGCCTGCGAGACGCTGAACGGCCACGGCGAGCTGCATCGCGCGATCAAGCGTCATCCCGGTGTGGTCGAGCCCCACACCCACCTCGCTGCCGCGATCACCGTGGCCGGCCGGCCAGCTGGCCGGCCGATCGGTCGATCGGCGACGACCGCGACCGCTGGCCGACTCCGCCCAGCGCGCGCCGACCGCGGTGAGGTCCCCACCGCCGGTGGCGCTTGCGCTCGGCTCCATCACAGCTGCTGCACCTTGTCCGTGAAGAACGTGGTGAACGCCTGCGCGTCCACCGCGACGGCCACGCGGGCGTTGGCCCGCGAACCGCATCCCCCGCGGCCGGCGTCCTCGGTGCTGCTCTCGCGGTCCTGGAAGTCGGCGAGCACCGCCCCGCGCAGGCGATCGCCCAGCTCCACCTGGACGTGCGCCTCGCGCCAGGTCAGCAGGTCCTGGGTGACCGCCGCCACGGCCAGCGGGTCGTGCAGGGCGCAGGAGTGGACCGACCCGGTGCTGGTCGAGGCCAGGTGCTCGATCCAGGCGGTGGTGCACCGCCCGGCGAAGGAGGCGAAGGAACCCCCGCTGTCGGCCATCTGCCGAGCCTGCCGGCGGTCGAGGCGCACCTGCGTGGTGACGTCCAGGCCGACGAAGTCCGCGACGACGCCGGAGTCCAGCACGATCGCGGCCGCCTCCGGATCGCTCCAGAGGTTGAACTCCCCGGGCATGGTCGCGTCGTGGGTGTGTCCCAGGAAGACACCGCCCATGACGACCAGGCGCTTGAGGGAGGGGGCGAAGTCCGGGTCCAGCCGCACGGCCAGCGCGATGTTGGTCAGCGGCCCGATCGCCACCACGGTCACCTCACCGGGGTGCTCGCGCACGTGCTCGACCATGGCCAGCGCGGCGTGCCCGGGCCGCGGCTGGCGCACCGGCACACCGTCGGGCAGGTGCCCGCTGCGCGCCTGCGGGCGCAGCAGCGGGCGCGTGGCCCCGCGGTGCACCGGCACCTGCGCCCGGTCCAGGCGATGCAGCAGCTCCAGGGTCAGCGAGGTGGCGGTCTCGACGTCGGTGTTGCCGTTGACGGTGGTCACCAGGTCCAGGGCGATGCCTGGATCGGCCAGCGCCAGCGCCAGGGCGAAGCCGTCGTCGATGTCGCTGCCGACAGCGCCCATCGCCAGGTCGGTGTCCAGGACGACTCGCTGCACGGCGGGCTCCTCAAGGTGGCGGGTGCGGCTTGTCTACCGGGGCCGGCCACGCCCTGCCAAGGCGTGTCCGCCGGCGGACCGGCCCGGCCGCGGCTGAGCCGGCGCGGGACGCTCGACCCGGGGTCCTCGGGCCTCGGCGGGTGCTCCTGCGCTCCTCGCCGACGGGCACGGTCCGCCGGCAGCTCTGGCCCGCCGACCGAGCGCCGCCCCGGTGCCGGGAACCTCGAGCGGGCAGCGCCACCCCGTGCCCAGCCCGCGGGCGTCCCAGCGCACCGGGTGCCGCCACGACGCGGCCGGGGTCCGCGTCCTGGTCACCCGTGGGGGAGCCGCGGCTGGAGGTGCCGTGTGCGGACACCCGTGACGTCCGGATCGGTCCAGGACCGTGTGGACGGTGCCGCGAGGGTGTTCGCGCTCGGACCGCAGGCTGTGCGCAGGCTCCTCCCGCTGCGCTCGCCCGCGACCTGCTGCTCTGCGAGAGTGGACGCATGAGCCCGGTTCCGGACTTCTCCCAGGCTCCTGCCGCTGCGGCCGTCGAACGGATCACCCCACCGCAGGGTGAGCCGATCACCGCCGCCGATGCGCAGGCCGGTACCGCTGGCCTCGAGGGCGGTGCCGCCACCGAAGCGGACGCCGGGCCTGGGACCTGACGCCCACCCGGTGTCGATCCTCTCGCCGGCGCTCGGCAGCGCCGGCAGCCCACCGCCTGCCCTCTGCAGCACGACCGCGAAGCGTCGATGCCGGTGGTGGTCACTCCTCGAGGTCGCCGACCTCACCCGCTGCGAGAGCGTTGCTCCACTGATCATCGCCGCTGAGCGAGTGCCGGGTGGCCCCCTGTGAGCGGGTAGGACCCCCGAGCGCTTCGGGTCCTGGAGCGCCGACGGCACCTGGCACCGCCTGCACGAGGCGCTGCACGAGCGCCGGCGCGCAACCGCAGGCCGCGACCCGCACCCCGCCGCTGGCCTGTTCGGCTCACCGTCGATCAGGAGGGCCCGCGGTGCCCGGGCCACGGCTGCGCCGCCACCTGGACCGCCCGGCGCCGGACGACGTCCTCCACCGCTCGGTGACCCACCACCGGAGCCGCCCGCTGCCGGCGCGGGACCTGCAGCGTTCAGCGGACAGCCGCTGAGCCTGCCGGGTCGCTCGGGTCGCTCGGGTCGCTCGGGTCGGCATCGTGCACCGGGCGGAGCGGGGGGCCGCTGGAGCGGCCGCGCGGTGCAGCGGTGGACGCACCGCTGCGGCACCTCGTGCGTGATCGAGGAGGCGGCGCCTCAACCTCCGGCCCCGATCCGCCGATGGTGGCGGCGGGGAGGGTCCATCCCCGCACGTCGACGAGGGGCACGATCCGCACGTCATGGTCTCGCAGCCGCAGCCGCAGCCGAGTCAGCGCCGGCGCCGCCGGTGGTCGTCGCTGCGCCGGTGGCTGCCCCACGGCACGCCGCTGCCCGACGACATCTGGAGCGGGCGTCACCGCACCTTCCTGATCACCACGTGGCTGGCGTGCGCTGCGGTGCTCGGCTGGGCCGGCAGCACCGTCGGCCTGCTGCACGCGCTGGCGGACACCCTGCCCATCGCCGCCGCCGCCCTCACCGCCACCGCCCTGAGCATGCTCAGCGTGGCCGGGGGCCGCCTGACGAGCCGGCGCTGGGGACGCGAGGCGGCCTCCTGCGCCGTCATGCTCGCCCTGATGGCGGTGGCGGCGCTGGCCGTGCACCTGTCCGGTGGTCTGATCGAGACGCACTTCCTCTTCTTCATCGCCGTCGGCGCCGCCGCCGCCTACCAGACGTGGGCGCCGTTCCTGACCGCGGTCGGCTTCGTCGTCGTGCACCACGGCCTGCTCGCCTCCAGCTCCGAGCACGAGATCTTCAACCACCCCGCCGCCCAGCAGCACCCGTGGTTGTGGGCGCTGCTCCACGGCGGCCTGCTGGCGCTGGCCGCCGCGGTGGGCATCGCCTCCTGGCGCGCCGAGGAGGCGGTGCGCGCCCGCCTCAGCGCGCTGGGAGCGCGCAGCCGGCTGATCGTGGGCAGCATCCAGGACGGCGTGCTGGCCCTGGACGGCGACGGGCGCGTGGTGGAGGCCAACGCGGCAGCGGTGCACCTGCTGGACCCGACGCCGTCGCCGGGTGCGCAGCCGTCGCCGGGTGCGCAGCCGTTGACCGGTCGGCTGCTGCAGGAGCTGCTGGACGGGGCCGGCGACGACCAGCACCCGCAGCAGACCTCGCCCGACTCGCCCGACTCGCCCGACTCGCCCGACTCGCCGGTACCGCCCCTGCCGGCGTCGTCGGCCCTCCCGTCGACGCCCCCGTCGGCGCTGCCGCAGCTGGGCGGGTTGCGCCGGGTGCGCCGGCGCGACGGCTCCTGGGCGCCGGTGGCCCTCAGCGCGGCGCCGGTGCACGGCGACGAGCGGGTGCGCACGGTGCTCACCGTGCGGGACCTGTCCAGCATCGTGCGCGCCGACAGCGCCGAGCGCGCCCTGCTGGAGCTGAGCCAGCGCGAGCAGGCCCAGCGCCGCGACGTCGCCGCGCTGCTCAGCGCCCTGCGCCCGCCCGCCCTGGCGGTGCCCGAGCTGCAGGTGGCGGTCGCCTACGAGCCGGCCGCGTCGGCGCCGGCCGGTGGGGACCTGTACGACTGGCTGGTGCTGCCCTCGGGGCAGGTGCTGTTCGTCGTGGTCGACGCGATGGGCCGGGGCACCGCGGCCACCCGGGAGGCGCTGGCGGTGACCACCACGGTGCGCACCCTGGCCGTGGCCGGCTGCCCGTTGGAGGACCTGGTGGCCCGCGCCGGCACGGTGCTGGAGGTCACCCACCCGCAGGCGATGGCCACCGTGCTGATCGCCGTGCTCGACCCGGGCACCGGGCGGGTGCGCCTGGCCGGTGGTGGGCACCCGCCCGCGATCGTGGTGGGCGCCCGGGGAGCGCGCGAGGTCGCCGCGGAGGGGCTGGGCATCGGCTACCTGCAGCCGGGCAGCTTCACCACCACCGAGGTGGTGCTGGCCCCCGGGGACAGCCTGGTGCTGTACACCGACGGGCTGATCGAGGGCACCCGGGACATCGACGCGGGCCTGCGCGAGCTGCGGGCCACCGCGGCGGGCATGGCGCAGGTGCCCGTGCACGAGGTCGCCCCCCGGTTGCTGAGCGAGGTGAGCACGTGCGCGCGCGAGGACGACGACTGCCTGGCCCTGGTCGTCCGCCGCACGCTCGCACCGCGACCGCTGCAGCACCCGGAGCGACCGGGAGCAGCGTCGACGGCGGCACGCGCCGAGGCGCCTCGCCAGGCCGGTGCCTGAGGTGCGTGGACAGCCGGCCGTGGTGATCACCGCCTGAGGGTCGCGCCAGGAGCCTCGTCGTGGGTCGGACCTCGCCGCAGCCGGTACCGGCGAACCGCCGGCGAACCGCCGCGCGAACCGCCGCGCGAACCGCCGCACGCCTGGCGCCTGCAGGCCGCTTGCCTCGTGGTGCCGCGACAGCGCACCGGTGGTGTCCCTGGGGTCGCCTCGACGACACCGGTCACCACGGGTGGGCGGTGTGCGAGCACGCCCGGCAGCTGGGAGGAGCGAGCACGACGACCCAGCCACCCAGCCACCCAGCCACCCATCGAGCCCCGGCGCGCCCCCGGCGACGGTGCGGTGCCCCGCAGGCGTTAAGGGTGCGTCAAGGTCGGCGCCCGGTGGTGCGCGCGGACCCTGGCACCGTGCCCGTCACCGGCAGGATGTCCCACGATGAGCAGTGCACGGTCCTCCACCAGAACCTCGCGGCGCTCGACGGGCTCGCTGTTGCCCCGCAGGGCCCGGCGCGGCCCGCACCCCGCGCAGCTGACCATCGCCGGCTTCGCGCTCGGCGTCGTGATCGGCACCGTGCTGCTGGTGCTGCCGCTCTCCCAGCGCGGCCCCGGGCACGCCACGGCGCTGGAAGCGCTGTTCACCGCCACCTCCGCGCTGTGCGTGACCGGGCTGGTCGTGGTGGACACCGCCGTGCACTGGTCGAGCTTCGGGCAGGTCGTCATCCTGGCGCTGATCCAGGTCGGCGGCTTCGGCATCATGGCCCTGGCCTCGCTGCTGGGGGTGCTGATCACCCGCCGGCTGGGGCTGCGCGGGCAGCTGGCCGCGGCGGCGGAGACCAAGACCCTGCAGCTGGGCGACGTGCGCACCATCCTGCTGGGCGTGGCCAGGATCAGCCTGCTCGTCGAGGCGGTCACCGCTCTGGTGCTGGCGGCGCGCTTCGCCTTCGGCTACGGCGAGCCGGTGCCGCGCGCGCTGTGGCTGGGGCTCTTCCACGCCGTCTCAGCGTTCAACAACGCCGGTTTCGCCCTCTACAGCGACAACCTCATCGGTTTCGCCACCGATGCGTGGATCTGCCTGCCCATCGCAGTGGCGGTGATCATCGGTGGGCTGGGCTTCCCGGTCCTGTTCGAGCTGCGCCGGCACCTGCGCCGCCCGGGTCGCTGGAGCCTGCACACCAAGATCACGCTGTTGGGCACGGGCGTGCTGCTCGCTGCCGGCAGCGTGTTCATGTGGGCCACCGAGTGGCGCAGCCCCGCCACCCTGGGGCCCATGAGCGTTCCGGACAAGCTCCTGGTGGGCTTCTTCCAGGGCGTCATGCCCCGCACGGCCGGCTTCAACAGCGTGGACATCGCGGCGATGAACACCGGCACCTGGCTGGGCAGCGACCTCCTGATGTTCATCGGCGGCGGCAGCGCGGGCACCGCCGGTGGCGTGAAGGTCACCACGTTCCTGGTGCTGCTGTTCGTCATCGCCTCCGAGGCGCGCGGGGACGAGGCGGCCACCGCTTTCGGGCGCACGCTGCCGCGCGCCCTGCAGCGCCAGGCCCTGAGCGTGGCGCTGCTGGGGGTGGCCGCGGTGGTGGTCCCCGCGGTGCTCTTCGCGCTGACGACGCCGTTCAGCCTGGACCAGATCCTGTACGAGGTGATCTCCGCGTTCGCCACGGTGGGCCTGTCCACCGGCATCACCGCCCAGTTGCCGGTGCCGCACCAGCTGGTGCTGGTGGCGCTGATGTTCGTCGGGCGCACCGGCACCATCACCCTGGCCGCGGCGTTGGCGCTGCGCAGCCGGCCCAGGCTGTACGCGCTGCCCGAGGAGCGCACCATCGTGGGCTGAGGGGGTCGGCGGTGGCGTGCCGCCGGCTCGTGCGCCGGCTCGTGCGGAGCCGCGGCGGTGCGGCGGGCGCCTGAGGTGCCGGATCGGTCCGGGCACGGTCCGGGCACGGTCCGGGCACGGTCCGGGCACGGTCCGGGGACGGTTCGGCGCCACGACGTCGCGTTCCCGGTGGAGGCGAACGTCCCTCGGTCGCCGTTCACGCTCGAGGCGGTGCCGGGGTGCCTTCCTGCCGCGCGGCTCGTCCGATCGGGGCCACGTGCCGGGCATCATCAGCTCGCGGCTCGACGCGCTCTGGTGACTCCTCGTTCTCGCCTCGGCGGCGGTGAGCGCCGCGCACGTGGGGTCGGCGGTCCCGGTGCTCGCCACCCCCGGCGTCGTCGTGATGGCCCGGCAGCCCTGGTCCGGAGGCCCACCTCCAGGTTGCCGTTGCACCGTGCGCTGCAAGTTGCACCGTGCGCTGCAACTGGTGGCCGTGGTCGACGTCGCCGCCTTCTCCGCGGCGCAGGGGATCGCCCGGCGCCGGTTGCCGCGCTCGAGCCGGTGGAGCCGAGCCGTTGGCGGTGCGGGGCGCCGGCTCAGGCCAGCACCAGGCGCAGCCGTTCGGCGAAGGCCTCGGGGTCACCGTGCTGGCCGAACTCGCCGCCGAGGAAGCCGGCGTGGTGGCTGGGGAACCCCACGGCGGCCCGCCCGATCCGCTCGGCGACGGCACGCGCGCCGCGGGCCGGGCCCTCTTCCCCCGATTCGACGCCGTAGGCCAGGACCACCCGATCGCCCAGCGCGGCCAGGGCCTCGTAGTCGAACCGGTAGGCCTGGCAGGCGGGGATGTTGCGCATCAGCGGGTCGCTGCGCTCGCCGTCGTCGCGCGTCGGCAGCCCGAACTGCGCCGGCTCGGGCGCCGGGCGCTCGAGGTAGTCCGGCGGGGTCGGGCCCTGCTGCATCACGTAGGTGATGAACTTGGCCATCGCCGGCCCGCTGCCCGAGGCCTGGTAGGTGGCCTTGATGTCGCGGCAGACGGCGAGGTAGGCCTGGCGGTCGGGCAGCGGGTCGGCGCTCGGAGGCTCGTGCGCGATGAGCCTGCGCAGGTCCTCGGGGTGGGCGGCCGCCAGGACCAGGGCGTTGATCGCGGCGCCGCTGCTGGCGAAGACGTCGAGCGGCCCGACACCGAGGTCTTCGACGACGCGGTGCAGGTCCCGGGCGTGCACCTCCGGTGAGAGCGCCGAGGTGCCCTTGGGGTTGCGCCCGGCGCCGCGCGGGTCGACGGTCACGACCGGCCGGTCGCTGAAGCGGGCGGCCAGGGAGGTGAACCCGCTGGCGTCCATCGGTGATCCCACCATGAGCAGGACCGGTCGATCCGCCGTGGCGGCGGTGAGGTCGCCGTGGACGTCGTAGTGGAGGGTGTCCTGCCCCTGGCCCACCGTGTAGGTCCCGGTGCCGGTGCGTGCCGGGGTTCTCGTGGTGTCGCTCATGCCTCCTGGGACCCGGGCAGGTGCCGGGAGTCACCGGTCAGCGGTGCTCTCGAGCGGTCGAGGACCTGGAGAGGACTCGGTCCGTGGTGCGGTCCGCTCGGGTGCTGCACTTCGAGGGCTTCTCGGACCTGAGCACGGGAACGCACGCCTGGCCGGCTGAGCCAAGCGGTCGAGGGCCGCTGGAGCCGCGCGACCGGGGTCGCTGCGAAGCCGTCCGCTCGGCAAGCGGGGGATCAGTGGACGTGCCTGCACGCCGGCGACCTGTACGCACGGGAGAGGTGCCCACCGGAAGGGCCTCAGGCTTCGGCGTGCAGGCGCGGGTCGATGCCGTACTGGTGGAGGACGCCGAGGTTCTCCCGCAGCGTTGCTCCTCGGTAGCCCGGTGGTACAGGCCCCGCTCCTGCAGCAGGTGCCGATCGGGCCGCGTTCCAGCAGCCGCACGCCCAGGGACCGCTCCAGGCGGGCGATCCGCTCGCTCAGCGCCGCCTGGCTCAGGTGCAGCCGGAGCGCGGCTCTGCGCAGGCTGGGTTCCTCGGCCGCGACCAGGAACGCCCGCAGCTGCTCCACCTGCATGTCGCCCCCTGGGTCCGCTCCTCGCCCGGGTCCGCCGCTGAGCGCCGTGCTCTCCGGTGCGGGCGCCCTGACCAGGGCCCGTGTGCACGGCCCGGAGCCTCGGCGGCCTCACGGTCGACGGGCCGCGGCTGGGGGTGATCGGAGGCGCCGATCACCCCCACCCGAGGGGCGGCGGGCGCACCTACCGTGGCGGCATGGACAGCCAGCGGGGAAGCCGGGCGCGCGTCGCAGCGGTCCTGGCGCCCACCCCCCACCCGTTCCTCCTCCACCCTCCCCGGCTCGCGTGCCGGGCCGCTACCGCAGCTGCTGCCGCGCGCGGTGCGAGCTCGCGGCAGCGGCACGGGAGCGCGGAGAGGTCCAGCCCCGGTGGTGAGCGCAGGAGCCCGCGGCGGCGCCGCCTGCTCGGCGTCTTGGCCGCACTGCTCGCCGCGACCGCCCCCGCCTGCGCAGCGGCGCAGGACCCCGGCGGCGCGGGGAGCGCATCGCGGGAGCGGGCGGCGCTCAGCACCCGCCTGCTGGAGTCGGTGATCCCCGCGCAGGAGCCGGGCTGTTCGGCCGCGGTGGGCGTGGACGGCGAGGTGGTGTGGGCCGGGGCGCGCGGGATGGCCGACGTGGCGGAGGGACGGACGCTCGGGGTCTCGACGACGTTCGACATCGCCTCGGTCTCCAAGACCTTCACCGCCACCGCCGTCCTCCTCCTCGCCCACGACGGCAGCGTGAGCCTGCAGGACCCGGTCTCGCGCTGGGTCCCCGGGCTGCCGGCGTGGGGGGACGACGTCACCCTCGATCACCTCCTGCACCACACCAGCGGCATCCCCGAGTACGTCAGCAAGTTCGACGTCGCCGGCCGCAAGTACGGCGACCACATCCCCCAGCGCGAGGTCCTGGACGCGATCGCAGACATGGCGAGCGCCTCGCCCTCCCCGGGCAGGTACTTCGAGTACTCCGACTCCGACTACATCCTGCTCGCCGAGGTCGTGCGCGCCGCCAGCGGACAGCCGCTGGCCCGGTTCGCCGCCGCCCGCATCTTCCAGCCCCTCGGCCTCGGCACGAGCATCGACCCCCTCGGCGCCAGCCCCGACGACACCAGCGCCTCCGCGGCGCGCGGCTACCTGCGCGACTCCGCGGGCGACGCAGAGCCGTGGAGGGCCGGGGGCTCGCGCTGGGAGATGGTCGGTGCCGGCGCGGTGCAGAGCACACCCTCGGACCTGGTCCGCTGGGGCGACAACTACCGCACCGGAGCGGTCGGCGGGGGAGAACTGCTCGACGCCCAGCTGTGCGGCGCCGCTGCCGTGGACGACGGCACCGGCGACAGCTACGGAGCCGGCATCTTCGTGCTGGCCGACGGCAGGCTGGGCCACCCGGGGGCGTGGGCCGGCTTCACGACGCTCTTCGAGGTCTCCGCCGACAAGCACACCACCATCGCCGTCGCCTGCAACCGCGACGCGCCCGGCGACACCGCCCGCGAGGACCTCCTCGAGGGCCTGCGGCAGCAGTGGGCCCCCTCTCCCGACAGCAGTTCCTCCTGACCGTTCGCTGCGTCACCGAACCACCAGCGGAACCACGCTCAGGTTCGGTCCGCTGGTGGAGCCGGGATCCCCGCGCTCGAGGACGGTGGGTCCGGTACGGCCGCGAAGCGGTGGTGGTCCCGGCGCCAGCAGCGGGTGCTGCTCCGGGCAGGAGACGTGCTCAGCGGGGGTGTGTCGCAGGAGACAGGCCCTGGAGGTGATGAGCACGACAGGGCGAGCGCGGGATGCTGCCGTGTCGAGCAGCGGTCTGACGTCCAACCCCTCGGGTCGTTCCGGTCTTGCCGGTGTCGCGGCGACCCACCCGGCCGACGGTTTCGGAGCGGGTGCGGTGCGCTGGTGGCGTCGGCTGGCCGGGGCGGGCGTGGTGGCGCTGCTCGCGCTCGCCCTCGGATCGCTGGCCACAGGCGAGGACGGCAGGGACCGTGACGCCGGCTCCTGGGCGTTGCTGGTGCCGGCCTTCACCTACCTCGAGGTCCTGGCCTCCCGCCTGGTCCCCGGCCCGGCCCGTGGTGGGAGGTCGTCCCGGAGGAGGTGTCGAGCGGGTTCAGCCGGTCCCGGCCGGTGTTGAGCTTCACCGATGTGGAGGGCCTGCCGACGTCGGCGGCCACGGGGGAGCGGGTGCGGTTGGTGACGGTGCGGGTGCGCGGGGCGGGCTCCGCCCGCGTGGTGGTGGGTACCGGCGCGGCCCGGGTGGTGGAGGGCGGGCCCTGCGCGGACCTCGACCTGACGCGGTAGCGAGCAGCGGAAGGAGGAGTGCGCCGTGCTCGCGACGGCCTGAGCGAGCACGACCGCGAGGTCGACGACGTCCTGGCCAGCGGCATGAGCGTGATGCGGGTGGCGGCTGGAAAGCGTTGAGGAGTTCCCGCTGCCAGCGCTGCTCAGCGCGTCAGGTCCAGGTCCGCACAGGCCCCGCCCAGCACGCCGGCGGCGTCCGCAGTGGCATCTGCGTCGCTGACCACGCACGCCGCGCTCTCGCCGCGCACCCGCACGGTGACCAGCCGCACCGCCTGCCCGGTGCTCCGGGAGATCGCCAGGTCTTCGGCCGGGGTGGACCTGAAGTGGGGTTGTGAGTGACTCAGCCCTGCTGATGCCTGCCCGGCGACGACCTCCCACGCCGGGGCGGCCCGCACCCCGCGCCCGGGCAGGCCAGCCACACCCCCGGCGGCGGCCACCTGCTCGGTGGCGTCCAGCGCGAGCAGGTCGTACGGCGCGGCGGGCCGGAAGACCAGCCACGCCAGCGCGGCGGTGGCCGCCAGACCCATCAGTGCCACCGCGACGGCGGCGCGGGGCGGCACCAGCAGCGCCAGCGCCGCCGTGCCCGCGCCCACCACGGCACCGCACAGCAGGAAGAGCGGCACCAGCAGCAGCAGCAGCGAGCCGACCTCCTGGCTGTAGAAGACCCTGTCGAGGATCACCGCCGCCACCAGGCCCAGCCCGGCACCGGCCAGCGCGTGCCGGCCCACCAGCGCCGCCCCGCGCGCGGCGCCGCTGAGAAGGCGCGAGAGCAGCACCCCGGTGTACGTGCACGCCAGCACGATCAGTGCCCACCAACCGCTGTCGCGGTCGGTGCCGTCCTCACCCGTGGCCAGCGCCCCGAACGTCAGGGCCGCCAGCGCCACCACCCCGGCACCGGCCAGGCGCCGCCACCAGCGCAGCGCCCCGGTGCCGAAGGCGTCGGTGCGCACCGGTGAAATCTGGTCTGGTGCCGGTTCACCTCGTGCGGGTTCACCGCTCGGCCCGGTCGCGTTCACGGCACCAGCATCGTGCTGCGGCTCGTTGGAGGGCACGGTCGAGCGGGCGTTGACAGCTGTTCCGTGCGCCGCAGTGCGCGGGGGCTGAACAGTTCAGCAGGGCGACCGGCAGTACCCAGGGGGGTCAGGTCCGCGATGGTGCACGCCACGTCAGCGCCGTGTCCGTGAGGTCGCGGAGCTGGCCAAGGACCGGCAGCAGGACCGGCATCGCGCCGAGGTCGACCAGTCGTGCGCACTCGGCTTCGAGCGCGGCGACCCGATCGGTACCGGCCCGCACGTCCAGGTGCAGCCGGTTCTTGGCGACCTTGCCCTCGGGGACGCGCTGGAGGAACAACCGTGGACCTACCCCTGTCGGATCGACGCACGCAGCCGCCGCTCCGCGCCGCTGCAGCGGCAGCGTGCGTTCGAAGTCTTCCCACGTGGTGAAGCCCTCCGGTGGTGGCGGCAGGACCTGACCCAGCACCTGGCACCAGGAGCTGGCCGGACGCGGAGGGTCAGCGCAGTCGAACGTGACCTGGACCCGCCGTGCCGTCGGCATGGTCGCAGGCTGGGGCGCGCGGGTGCACCGGCGTGCCCGGTCCGGGGGGCGATCAGGCGGTTGAGCTGGTCGCCGCAGGTGGGTGACTGCTCACACCGATCACCCGCACGTCAAGCAAGAGCTCGCGATGGGCGCCATGACCGTGCGGTGGTGGAGCCGTGCAGCCTGATGGTCTCCTGGGTCCCGTCCCCGAGAGGTCGTGCTCCTGCTTCACTGACGTGTGATCACCGCGCGATCCTGCTGCCTGACCGTTGTGATGGCTGCAGTCCTCCTGGCAGGAGCCGGATGCTCCGGAGACGCTCAGCCCCCGAGGCCGTCGCCTTCGTCCCCCGCCTCGAGCCGTGGCGCGGCGACCCCGCAGCCCAGCCCCGCGGTCACGGCCGCCGTCAGCATGGTCATGTGTGTCGGGGAGTCCGTCGAGCACCCGCCCGCATCGACGGTGCGCGTCGACGTCGACGATGCAGGCAGCGTCACGAACGTGGCCTACATGGAGGTGCCGGGCCAACTGGTCGTTCCTCTGCCCTCAAGCACCGCGCAGGTCCTCGTCGATGGAGTGCCGTGGCTGTCGGGGCCGGCGGCTGCTGATCCGCTGCACGCCTACGGGTCGGGGTGCCCTACGACCACGCCGCCTGCTTCCTGAGCTGGCCGGGGCAGGAGCTGAGACCCCGTAGGGGGACGACGTGTCTCGCGAGGTCGTCAAGCAGCGCGGCTCGCGCCATGACCGTGAACTCCTCACGAGGCTGACGAGGTGGGCAGGCGCAGCGGACGACAGCACCACGGTGCGCTGAGCCAGGCCGCTGCAGCGGCCACCCCGCCGGCCAGGACGCCCCGCTGCAGCAGGTGCGTGCCCGGGGGCAGGCTCCACCTCGCCGCCACACCGATCAGGACACCGGTGCACAGCGCCAGGACCACTCGCGCGAGCAGGGCGTGGCGGCGCGCCAGGTGCACGGCCAGGCACCCACCGACGGCGCCGCTGCCCGCGCCGAAGAGCGCGCCGAGGACGGCACCGAAGCCGCCGCCGAAGAGTGCGGCGGCGCCGGTGGAGAACGCCGCATCGCCCAGCAGGGTCGAGGTTCCGGTGACGGCTCCGCCGACCGCGCCCAGCACGGTGCCGGCGACTGCGGTGCGGGCGGTGCCGGCCCAGCGGCTGCGGTGCTCGTCCTCGCTCATCGACGACCTCTCGCGGTGCGGTCCGGGACCCACCCGGGGCGGGGCCCACGATGGGCGTTCTGATCATGGTGTCATCGAGGGCCTCGGTGTGCGGGGGAACGAGGCATCTGCGTCCTGGCGGGTCGCCCAGCACGGGGGCAGAGCGCTGTACGGCTGTCGCTGCTGGCGCAGACCGCACGCTCAACGCGGGATGACCTTGGAGTCGTGGCAGCGGCGGGGAGGGCCGCCGCCGCACCCTGCGGGGTCGAGCGGGGGGCGTGCGGGAGACGGTGGATCGGGCTGCCTCAGCTGGTGGTGACGGCCACGCCCCACTGCGAGGGGCCTCCGTGGGGGTCAGTGACTGAAAAGGTGGCGGTATCGGCAGTGGGGGTGAGGTCACCGACGCGGTGACCTTGCCCGTCGCAGGCGACGGTGACCGCGGTGCCGGCCAGGTCCAGGCCGAGGCTCCCGTCGCCGGTGCAGGCGGCGAAGGCGCCGTAGGTGGTGCCGGCGGTGGGGGGACCGACGGGAACCAGGCCGCCGCCGACGCCGCCCGCCAGGCCTCGCTGGCTCGCAGCGCCGCAGCCGCCGCCACCAGCGCGCGCAGCGGTGCCCTGAGCACGCTGGCCCGGCAAGGACTGCGGTGCACAGGCGCCCAGGTGAGCATCGACACCGCCGCCTTCTCCACCGCGGTGGGAACCGACGCCAACGTCTCAGCCACCGTCACCTGCCCCGTGGCCCTGGGTGACATCGCCCTGCCCGGGTTGCCGGGCACCAAGGTCGTCACCGCTACCTGGGTCTCCCCGCTCGACACCATCCGGGAGCGCTGACCGTGACGTTCACCGAGCCCGATGCTCACCCGGCCGTTCTCACCGAGGGCGGGTCCGGCGACGGGACCTGCCGCGGCTGTCGGGTTGAGCGCGCCGACGAGGGAAACCTGTCACTGTTCGTCGCCGTCATCGCCGTGGCCCTGCTCGCTGTCATCGGGCTGGCCTACGACGGTGCGGCCAAGGTGCAGGCCACCCAGCAAGCCGACCTGGCGGCCGCGGAAGCCGCACGAGCAGCGGGGCAGGAGCTGAACGTCGGCACAGCGATCCTGACCAGCGGACGGTCCACCCCCATCGACCCAGCCCCCGCAGCGGCCGCGGCGAACCGCTACCTCGCCGCGGCGGGGATGAACGGATCCGCCGCTGTCACGGGGGAGACCGTTACTGTGACAACGAGGGTGCAGTGGACGCCCGTGCTGCTGACCATGGTCGGAGTCGGGCCACAAGCAGTCGAAGGCCACGCCACTGCCCGGGCCGCGAACGGCATCACCGAGGAGACGCCATGACCCAGCTGCGCAACGTCCCGGTGACCGCGCCCGCACCGGCAACCCGACGGGGCGTCTACACGCGCGCGCTCCTGGCTGCGGTGGCAGTTGTCCTGCTGGTGGTCGGTGCGCCCGTCGCGCTGGTCGTGTTCGCGGGCAACCCGCTGCCCGAGGACGTGTCCTGGACGGCGATGCAACGGGTCCTCAGCGAGCCGGACATCGACGGCGGTGTCTTCCTCCAGACCCTCGCCGTCGTCGGCTGGTTGGGATGGGCGAGCCTGTTCATCTCCATCGTCGTCGAGGTCATCGCCTTCGCCAGGCACCGGCCCGCGCCTCGACTGGGCGCGGCCTTCAGCGTGCAGCAGCAGTTCACCGCAGGCCTCATCGGAGCCATCACGCTTCTCTTCCTCGCGCCGGCCAGCGTCGCGGCGGCCGCCGCCCCAGTGCTGCGGGCGCAGCACGTGCGCAGTCCTCGGTCAGCGTCGCGCCGGTTCAGGCGTCCACGCCGACCACCGCGGGCACGACCTCGGCAACTTCCACGGCACGCACGCCCAAGGCAGAACCCGTCCTCTACACGGTGCAGCCTGGCGACAGCCTGTGGTCGGTGGCGGAGGCGCACTTGGGTGACGGCAACCGGTACAGCGAGCTCGCCGCGCTGAACAGCGCCCGCGTGCAGCCCGACGGCGACCACCTCGACGACAGCCACTGGCTGCGCCCCGGTTGGGTCCTCGAGCTGCCGGCCGACGCGGGCGCCAAGGTCGCCCCGGCCGGTGGCTCCAGAGTCGTGGCGGCGGGGGAGAGCTTGTGGTCGATCGCCGACGAGATGGCCGGGCCCGGCGCGAGCGACCAGGAGGTCGCTGACCTCGCCGAGCAGATCGTCGAGCACTCCCGCGGCCTCCAGCAGCCCGGCGGAGCGCGCCTGCAGGACCCCAACGTGATCTTGCCCGGGTGGACGCTCGCGGCCGCCGACACCACCGCCGACACCACCGCCGACACCACCGCCGACACGCCGGCGGCGCCTGCTCCGGCGGCGCCTGCTCCGGCGGCGCCTGCTCCGGCGGCGCCTGCTCCGGCGGCGCCTGCTCCGGCGGCGCCTGCTCCGGCGGCGCCTGCTCCGGCGGCGCCTGCTCCGGCGGCGCCTGCGCCCTCGAGCGCGGCGCCCTCCAGCGCATCCACCACCACTCCGCAGCCTTCGAGCTCCACGGCCGCGAACGCGCCAGGATCGCCGACAGCACCGCAAGCAACCGCCTCGGCTCCAGCACCCACCACGGGAGCAACGACGTCGGCGCCTGTGACGGCAGCCAGCGGCGCCGCGTCCACGACCGACCCGGCCGAGGAGGCCGCCTGGCCCCTTCGCACCGTCGGCGGAGTCGGTGCCCTCCTGGCGGCCGGTGTGCTGAGCTTGCTGGCAGCACGGCGAGCACGTCAGCAGCGTCGCCGCCGACCGGGCCAGCGCATCGCCATGCCCAGCCCGCAGGATGAGATCACCGAGCTGGAGCTGCGCGCCGTGGAGAACCCGCACGCCGTGCAGCAGGTCGACACCGCACTGCGCGGGCTGGCGCTGTGGCTGCACGAGAACGACCGGCCGCTGCCGGCGCTGAACCTCGCACGCCTGGCCGCGGACCGCTTCCAGCTGCACCTGGCCGAGCCCACGCAGCTGCCGGCGCCGTGGAGGGCCACGGGAGACCCCACCGTCTGGGCGCTGGCGTGCGACCCGGAGGACCCCGACGCGCTCTACGTGCCGCAGCGCAGCGACGGCACGGCCGTGGACGCGGACCTGGTGGCCCAGGTGCCCGCGCCCTACCCGAGCCTCGTTGTCATCGGCCAGGACCTCGAGGGCACCCACGTCCTGCTCGACCTCGAGCAGCTGGTCGCCATCAGCATCAACGGGGACGCCAGGCGCAGCGAGCAGGTCCTGCGAGCGCTCGCGGTCGAGCTGGCCACCAGCACGTGGGCTGACGACCTGCGCGTGACCCTGGTCGACTGCTGCGAGGAGCTCCCGGAGGCGTTGGGGTCGCTGCGGGTGCGGCACCTGCGCGATGTCGAGGAGCTGCTGCGGGACCTGGAAGGGCACAGCCGTTCCACCGCGCAGCTGTTGCAGCGCGAGGGCGTCCAGGACGTGGCGCAGGCTCGCGGTCAGCACGTGGCCACCGAGGCCGCGGCACCGGAGATCGTGCTGCTGGCCACGCCGATCAGCGACGAGCAGCGCGACCGACTGGACCGGGTGCTCAACGAGCACCCGCGCCTGGGCATCGCAGCCGTCACCGCCGGTGCCGCTGCCGACATCGACAGCTGGACGCTGACGCTCGACGACCCGGCCTTCAACCTCGACCCCGCGGCGGGTGAGGCGAGCGAGGAGGTGAGCAGCGAGATCGAAGGCTCCGGCACTGCGACGCTGGAGGAGTTGTCGCTGCGCATCGTGCCCCAGCGCATCGACGACGCCGAGTACGCCAGCATCCTCAACCTGCTGCGCGCCACCACGGCCAGCTCCACGGACGAAGAGGTCGACGCGATGCCGGCCGAGCGCCACGTGGACGACCTTCCCCCCGTCATCGTGCTGCCCCGCGCGGACTTCTACAGCGACCTTCCGCACGCCAGCATCAACCTGCGCGAGATCCCCGCCCACGTCAGCGCATCACCCACCGGCCACGAGGCAGCAGCGCCCGCACCACTGCCTGCCGGCACCGAGCAGGACGTTGAGCAGGACGTCTTCGGTGACGTCACTGCCCACGGCCAGGAGGTCACGGAGTCCACCCAGAGGCAGCAGGGGGCCGGGACGACGCACCTAGCCGACGCTGACCCCGCGAGCGCTGACCCCGCGAGCGCTGACCCCGCGAGCGCTGACCCCTCGAGCGCTGACCTCTCGAGCGCGGTGCTGGCCCCGGCCAGTGACCTCGGTGAGGACGCGCCCGGAGCCACGGTGCAGCGCCTGCACCCGCCGCTGCTGCGGGTGCTGGGCACCGTCGACGTCATCAACACCCACGGCCAGGTGCCCGACGACCGCGGCAGGCTGGGCCGAGGGCTCGAACTGGCGATCCTGCTGGCCTTCTTCCCCGGCTTGGACCACCGAGGCGTGGACGCCAAGCTCTCCCCGAACAGGCCCATCGCCACCGCCACCCGCAACAAGTGGTCCTGGGCCATCCGCAAGCTGCTGGGCACCGACGAGAACGGCGACGACTACATCCCCAAGTTCTCCGAGTCGACCGGCTTCCGCTACCACCTGCACCCGGCGGTGCGCACCGACTGGCACGTCTTCAGCGAGCTCGCCGCCGACCGCTCCACCGCCTCGAAGGTCAAGGCCCTGCGCCTGGTGCGCGGCGCGCCGTTCAGCGGCATCGACCCGCGCCGCTACACCTGGTCCGAGGGCCTGCACCAGGAGATCGTCAGCACCATCGTCGACGTCGCCTTCGAGGTGGCCGAGCGGGCCCTGGCCTCCGGCAACCCCGAGCTCGCCCGTGAGGCATCGGCCATCGGGCGCCTGGCCGAGCCGGGCTCGCAGGTCCTGTGGCGCGCGACGCTGCGCGCGGACTACCTGCTGGGCGACCACGACGCGCTCGCCGAGCACGCCGAGCGCCTCAGCGAGAGCAACGACGACGACCTGGAGCCCGAGACGACCCAGCTGCTCGGCGAGCTCCTGCAGGGGCCCGCAGCCCGCGCGAGCGCCCAGTGACGCGCACCCCCAGATGCACAGGGAGAGGACCGATCGAGATGGACACCACCACCGGCCGTGAGCAGACTCGGGACCACCCGTTAGAGGAGCTGCGCACCATGGCACTGAGCAACGAGACCGACTCTCAGCAGGGCACCCCCGGCCCGACCGTCAAGCGGTCGGGCCGCCGTGGCCTCCTCTGGGCTGTCGCGGCGCTCGCGGTGCTGCTCCTCGTGGCCGTGGTCGGCTTCCTCGTCACCGGCCGCGACCAGGAGCCCACGGTGGCCCCGAGTGCTGCCGCCACCGTGGATGCGGCCGCCAGCCAGGCCGCGATGGACGCCTCCTGGCAGGCCACGCAGGACTACTACGCCGCCTTCGACCGCGCCTCGCAGTCCGCGAGCCTCGAGGCTGTCGACATGGCGGCCGCGGCGTGGCCGGCGGAGGTCGACTCGGTGGTGAGGTGGGTTGAAGGCCTCGCAAGCTCCGCGCAGCACCAGACCGGCGACTCGGTCGCCTCCTTGATCTCCCAGGAGTTCGTGCCCTCCAAGGACCCGGCCACCGCCGGCGACCCCGCCTACGGGCAGGTCGTGCAGCAGATCTGCCTGGACACCAGCGGTACGGACCTCGTCGACAACGCCACCGGGCAGAGCGTGCGCGCCCCGGCTCCGGGCAAGACCGAGATCATCACGCGGTCCCCGGCCACGATCACCGTCGAGCGCACCGGTGGCGTCTGGAAGGTGCGCAGCGAGGACGTCGACTACGAGACGACGTGCTGACCCGGGCGCGACAGGTACTGGCCGCCGCCTCGCTCGCCTTGACGGCGGGGCTCACGCTCGCCCCCGCCGGTCACGCCGCTGCCCCCGCCGGCGGCAGTGTGGTGTGCGAAAAGGGTCAGTGCAGAGTCGTGGTCAGCACGCCCGGCAACGCCGGCTCCTCCAGGCCGAGTACCGGCACCGGCAACGGCACCGGGGGACGCAAGACCACCCAGCCGGTGGGGCAGCGCAAGCCGCCGACCATCCCCGACGACCCGACCGGACAGCGGGTGCGCACGGTGGAGTGCTCCACGGTGCCGGGGTACTCGTGCCTGATCGCCGACGACGGCACCGACTTCTTCACCGGACTGCCGTACACCCCGCCGGCTGCTGCTGCGCCCGGCGCCGCTCCTGCACCGGTGGTCATCGACCCGGCGCAGGTGGCTGCGCTGGCCGTGGCGCGCCTGCAGATCCAGGCCCCGGACGTGCAGCTGGTGCCCAAGCCCGAGCCGGGCGGGTTCGGCTTCATCGGCCTGCCGGTGTGGCTGTGGACCCCGCAGGCGCAGTGGCAGCCCATCAGCGCCACCGCCTCCATCGCCGGGGTGACGGTGACCGCCACCGCGCAGCTGTCCAGCATCGACTTCGACATGGGCGACGGCGCGGTGGTGCGCTGCGAGAGCCCGGGCCTGCCGTACCAGGCGTCCTTCGGCGACCGTGACTCGCCCACCTGCGGGCACCGCTACAGCAAGACCTCCGCGCACGAGCCGAACCAGGAGTACACGATCACGGCGACCGCCACCTACGACGTCACCTGGGCCGGCGCCGCCACCGGCTCGACGACGTTGGACGCGACCTCGAACACGGCGCTGGCCATGGGCGAGCGCCAGATCCTCGTCACCGTCGGCTGACGCCCACCGACCCATCACCGACCTGCCACCCGGGAGCAGCGTGACGACCACCGCCGCCATGATCGATGAGAGCAGCACCGCTGTGCCCGCCGGCCTGCTCGCGGGCCTGCTGGGGGCCGTGGCGGCCAGCTTCGCCGCCCTGGTGGCCGCCCGCCTGCCCGCTGGCCTGTCGCTGGCTGAGCCCTCGCACTGCGACAGCTGCCAGCGCCGGCTGCGCCCGCTCGAGCTCGTACCCGTCGCCAGCTGGCTGCTGCTGCGCGCGCGCTGCCGCAGCTGCCGCGCGGCGGTGCCCGCGCGCTACGTCCTGGCCGAGGTCGCCTGCGCCGCGGCCTGGGCGGCGCTCGCCTGCGCGCTGCCCGGCGGGGCAGCGCTCGCCGCGGCCCTGCTGACCGCCTGGCTGGTCCTGCTCGTCCTGCTCGTGCGCATCGAGCACCCCGCTGGCACCTCAGTGCGCTCGCGTCCGCCGGCGCAGCTGCTGGCTGCGGTGCTGCCGGCGGCCGGGGTGGCGGCACTGCTGGACTCGCTGCTCGCCCAGCTGCACGTGCAGCTGGGGCCGGCCCTGGCGTGGGCCCTGCCCGGCATCGGGGCCCTGCTGCTCGGTGCCCTGCTGTCCACCCGGACGACCGAGCCTGCCCGCTCCACCGCGTCCGCCCGGTCCACGCTCAGGAGCTTCCGGTGATCGAAGTCGCAGGCCTGCGCAAGGTCTACCGCGCCGCCCACCACGACGTCGTCGCCGTGGACGAGCTCACCTTCAGCGTGCGCCCGGGCGCGGTCACCGGCTTCCTCGGCCCCAACGGCGCCGGCAAGTCCACCACCATGCGGATGATCGCCGGCCTGGAGGCACCCAGCGCCGGGCACGCCCTCGTCGCCGGCCGGCCCTTCACCGAGCACCCCCAGCCGATGTCGGCGCTGGGAGTGCTGCTGGAGGCCAAAGCCATGCACCCCGGACGCACCGCGCGCCGGCACCTGCAGGTCCTGGCCGCCACCAACGGCCTGCCGGCCCGCCAGGTCGACACGGTCCTCGAGCTCGTCGGGCTGGCCGACGCCGCCGAGCGCCGCGTCGGCGCCTTCTCCATGGGCATGGGCCAGCGCCTGGGCCTGGCCGCAGCCCTGCTGGGGGATCCAGCCGGCGTGATGCTCGACGAGCCCCTCAACGGCCTGGACCCCGACGGCATCGTGTGGATGCGCGAGCTGCTGCAGCAGATGGCCGCACAGGGCCGCACCGTCTTCCTCTCCTCGCACCTGATGAGCGAGATGGCCCTGACCGCCGACCACCTCATCGTCGTCGCCGGCGGCCGGCTGCTGGCCGACGAGAGCATGAGCGACTTCCTCGCGCAAACCCCCAGCGGCGTGCGCGTCGCCTCCCCGCAAGCCGCGCAGCTGCGCGAGGCGCTCGAGCAGCTCGTAGCGCACCGGCGGGCAGCGGGTCACCCCGCAGCACTCACCGCCGGACCGCCCGCGTCCGCCGGGGCCCTGATCGTTCAGGGGGTGACCGCAGTGGAGATTGGGCAGGCCGCCCAGGACAGGAGCGTCGTCCTCAGCGAGCTCGTGACGGTGCAGGCGTCCCTGGAGGAGGCGTTCATGAAGATGACCACCGCACGCGTGAGCGCGCACACGCAGTGAGGGCTTCGCGGGATGACCCCGCGAAGCCCTCACTGCAGCAGCTGCCGCCAGACAGCTTCGGTGCGCGTCACACGGCGATGAACTCCACGTCCTCCACGAACCAGCCGTCCAGGCGCTCGGCCATGCCCAGCACCAGGTAGGAAGACTCGTAGGGCCCGTAGAGGCGGTCGTAAGAGAAGTAGCACTCCATGCCCGCGGTGGACTCCACGTAACCGCTGAAGTCTGAACGCTCGCAGCTGGAGAAGTTGAACCGCCAGCCAGGATCGTCCTCGACGCCCCACATCTCGCTGGTTGCCCGCATCGAGGCGTAGTCCGCGCTGACGTCTGGGCTGTCCTGCTCCCAGCCGCTTACGAAGCACTGCGCGGCCTGCGAGATGGAGGCCGTCTGGTGCGGTACGGGGCAGCCCGGGATTCCGGAGTCGGTGATGGTGCGGTTGACTCGTGCTCCGGTGCCCGCGCTCCACTCGATGAAGCCGCGCTCGAAGTTGACGCGCTTGCCGCCGGGGATGTCGAACTCGCTGGAGGTGGGGAAGCCCAGCTGTCCGCTCTCCCAGCCGGTGGCTGCCCACGCGTCGCGGATGGCGCCCCACACCACGTGCGCGCCGATGCCCGGTCCCCAGTAGATCGAGCCGCCCTGGAAGACGTTGTAGGCGCCGCGTCCGTTGGGGGTGGGGATCTGGCTGGTGGTGGGAAAGCCCAGGCGGCCGTTCTCCCAGCCGGCCCAGGCGTACGCGTCGCGGATCAAGCCGCGCACCGCATGCGCTCCGGTGGCGGGGGAGAAGTAGATCGAGCCGCCCTCGAAGGCGTTGTAGGCGCCGCGCCCGTTCGGGGTGGTGACCTCGTTGGTGATGGGGAAGCCCAAGTAGCCGTTCTCCCACCCCAGCCGGCCCCAGCCGGCGCGAATCTCCCCGTGCGTCTCCCACGCGCCCGTCCACGGGGACCAGTAGATGGAGCCGCGGTCGAAGGCGACGTAGGCGCCCTTGCCGTTGGGGGTGCGGATCTCCGGCGAGCGCGGAGCACCGAGTAGACCGGCTTCCCCGCCCAAGGCGTCGTAGCGCACCCCGATCTCCCCGCCGACTCGAGGGTCGGCCTGCGCCGGCACCGCCAGCACCAATGAAGCCACGGCGGCGGCCACGCCACCGAGCACACGTCCCAGTCTCATAGTTGCCTCCAAGCAATCACCGGCACCCTAGCGAGCAGGCGTGCCGCCGGAGGCTCTATGAGCAAGGTGCCGGCGACCTGGTCGGGCATCGCCGCCGGCACGGCTGCGCCGCGCGCACGACGGAGGCGGGACAGCGACGTGCGCACGGCGTGAGGCGTACTGCGTTCATCAGGCGGCCGGATCACCGGCGGCGACGTCGGCATCCGGCAGTGGCGGGCCGCGGCCCAGCATCGCCCGACGCACGTCCCCGCGCAGCAGGTGCCAGCGCTTGCTGCTGCTCTATCGGCCGCGCAGGTGCTCGAGATGCTTGGCGGGCAGCTGGGGGCGGCCACTGCTGTCCGCTTAGTACAGCTCCCGTGTCCGCTGCAGCAGCCTGCACACCACCGTCGGTCTCTCGTAGCCCTCCGGCTCGCCGTCGACGGGGGAGCGGCCGATCGGCACCACGGTCACCCCGGCCATCGCCGGCCCCTGCTGCATGTCCGCGGGCAGGAGGTCGTCCTCACGCAGGCACAGCGCGCGGTTGCGGGTGGTCTGGTCCGCATCGGCCCACCAGGAGTGCACCGCCTCCGCCTGCGTCATGCCGCCAGCTTCCCCGTCGAGCAGCTGGACGCTCAACTCGACGGCTGCTGCGTCGTCAGCCGATGGAGGTGTAGGCGCTGACGCTGCTTTCGCTATCCACGGCGATGCCCACCTGGTCGTTGACGAGTATGGAAGTAGCGCTTGCGCTTAACATTGCAGTCGCTGCTCGTCGATGCAGGGGTGCGTGCAGCGGCGCGCAAGTTACATAGCAGAGCAATAATCCTTGCTAACCCTGATACGCTCTTCGCGTGAGCACATTATATTTTGTCACTTACTTCGATTGCTGTACTTAAGCCACCGCAGGTGGCTACCGTCGATTCGTGGAGAATGACGCGTCGCCTGCGGATGGGGTTGTCCTCGATGTGGAGCTCGAGCAGCGCCTGAGGCTGGGCCCGCTCAGCCCCGCCGAGCGGCGCCTAATCGCCAGCTTGATTACCGGCGAGGTGGCCGATGTCCACGACGACGGCCCCGACCAGCCCGGCCCCGACGGGCGCACCGGAGGGCGTGGGCACGTGCGCGCCACCCTCATCCGCATGATCATGTTGGGGCGGGTCCTTCCCTTCGCCGAGATCGACCCGCACGGGCTGCGCCTGACCGGCGCGCACCTGCACCAGCGCCTAGACCTAGACGAGCTCACCAGCCCGTTGCCGCTGGTGCTGATCGACTGCCACCTGACTGAGGGACTGAGCGCCGCCCGCGCTTCCTTGCACACCCTGCACCTGACCGATGGCACCACCGTGCGCTGCACCGACCCGGAGCAGCCCGCGCTGGATGCCGGCGGCCTCAAGCTCGCCCACGACCTGCGCCTGCAGTGCGACATCGCCGGCGACAGCCCACGCGGTGCGATCGTCCTGCTCAGCGCCAGCATCGGCGGCCACCTGGACTGCGAAGACGGAACTGTCGCCAATGTCTCTGGTTTTGCCCTGGACGGGTACGGGATGAGCACCGGCGGCGGTGTTTTCCTGCAAGGTACGTTGAGCGGCGCCGGCGAGGACGGCGCGGTGCGCCTAGCGGAAGCGAGCATCGGCGGGCCGTTGGACTGCACCGGGGGCACCCTCACCAACGAGACCGGCCCGGCCCTGGCCGCCGACGGGCTGGGCACCGGCGGCGACGCCTTCTTGCGGGGTACGTTCACCGGCGCCGGTAAGGACGGCGCGGTCCGCCTGCCAGGGGCGAGGGTCGGCGGGCAGCTGGACTGCACCGGCGGCACCCTCACCAATCAGACCGGCCCGGCCCTGCACGCCGACACGCTGAGCACCGGCGGCAGTGCCGGTCTGATGGGCACCTTCACCGGTGCCGGCGAGGACGGCGCGGTGCGCCTGCTGGGGGCGAAGATCGGCGGGCAGCTGGACTGCACCGGCGGCACCCTCACCAATCAGACCGGCCCGGCCCTGCACGCCGACACGCTGAGCACCGACGGCCATGCCTTCCTGGATGGGAAGTTCACCGGTGATGGGGAAGCCGGCGCAGTTGGCCTGACCGGGGCCAAGATCGGCGGGCAGCTGACCTGTACCGAGGGCATCCTCACCAATCAGACCGGTCCCGCCCTGGCCGCCGACGGGCTGAGCACCGGCAGCGACGCCGGCCTGATGGGCACCTTCACCGGCGCCGGCGAAAACGGCGTGGTGCGCCTGCGCGGGGCGAGGATCGGCGGGCAGCTGCGGCTCAGCCCTCCAGGGTCCGTCTCCTGGTCCCCAGTGCCGGCCGCACCACCGCCCTCCTCGTCGTCCTCTGCGCCGGAGCAGGCGCCGGCGCCGGTGGTGTGGCTGCAGGCCGCCACCGTGACGGGCAATCTGTTCCTCTCCCCCTCTTTCGCCGCGGCGGGCACCCCGGCGCGGTGGCTGGCGCTGGGCGGGCTGACCTACCGCGGCCTGCCCCTGGGTACCGGCCGGGTGACCAGGGGTGCGAAGACAGATGTCGATCAGTCAGGTGTCGATCAGTGGCTGCAGCTGCTGGCGAAGCACACCACCGGCTACGCCGCCCAGCCCTGGCAGCACCTGGCCGCCGCCCACCGCGCCGTCGGGCACGAGCGGGACGCCAAGAAGATCCTCATCGCCCAGCAGGACGACCGCCGCCGGCGCATCCTGCGCCCCCCGGGACCGCGCTGGAAGCTCTGGCGCCAGCCGTGGCGCCGGGTGCGCTACCACCTGATGTGGTGGTCCAAGTGGCTGACCGGGTACGGGTACAAGACCTCCTGGACCCTGGCCTGGCTGCTGGGCTGGACGGTGCTGTCCATCGGGTTGGCGCTGGGTACGGCGCTGGTGCACGCCGACACCCTGCTCAAGCCCGACCCCGACGCCCCCGCGCAGGTGGTGACCCGCAAGGTCGCCGCGCACGGACGCACGACACTCGACCCGGGCGGGTTGTGCTCGCCCGGGGAGCGCATCGGGCTGGGGCTGGAGTGGGCACTGCCGTTCGTGAGGACCGGGGCCAGCGGCACGTGCGTGCTGAACACCACCGACCCGGCCGGGCAGTGGGTCACGGCGGCCAGCTGGGGGGTGCAGGCGGGGGGG
>NZ_JAAALM010000059.1 GCF_009906395.1 Kineococcus indalonis | reverse complement strand
GAGGTCACCCTCGTCGACCGCTGACCCCCGCCGGGACCGCGCGCCGTCCGGCGGGGGTCAGCGGTCGACGAGGGTGACCTCGAAGGCGTACCGGCTGGCCCGGTAGACGTGCCGGCCCCACTCCACGGCCCGCCCGGAGTCGTCGTGGGTGGCGCGCTCCATGGTCAGCAGCGGGCTGCCGCGGTGCTCGGCGAGCAGCTGGCACTCCTCGGCGGTGCCGCGCCGGGCGCCGATGCGCTGGCGCGCCACGCGCATGCCCACGCCCCGCGAGCGCAGCAGCTGGTAGAGCCCGCGCTCGGCCAGGCTGGCCTCGGCGATGTCGGTGAACGGCTCGGGCAGCCAGTTCTCCAGCACGGCCAGCGGCTCCTCGCCCGAGCAGCGCAGCCGCCGCAGGTGCAGCACGGGGCTGCCCTCGGGCACCGCCAGGCGCGCGGCGACCTCGCCGGCGGCGGGCACGACCTCGTGGACGAGGACCGTCGTGCCGGGGCGCTGGCCGTTGGCGGCCAGGTCGTCGTGCAGGCTGGTCAGCTCCACGGGGCGGGTGACCTGCCCGTGCACGACCTGGGTGCCCACCCCGCGCTTGCGCACCAGCAGGCCCTTGTCGACGAGCTGCTGGATGGCCCGGCGCATCGTGGGGCGCGACAGGCCCAGGCGGTCGGCCAGGTGGATCTCGTTCTCCAGCCGGGAGCCGGGCGGCAGCTTGCCGAGCTCGATGGCCCGCTCGATCTGCCGGGCGACCTGGAAGTACAGGGGGACCGGGCTGGAACGGTCGAGGTCGTCGAAGAGGTCGTCCACCGCGGGGCTCCTGTGCTCAGCGTCGCTGCCCAGCCGATGCCGGCCGTCGCGCCATGCTAACCGGCAGGTGCCTTGCACGTCAGCATGTCCCTTTGTCCTTACATATGCTTGACAGTGCTGGGAGCGCGCGGCAGGCTGGGCCCGTCACCGCGCCGCTGCGGCCCGGGCGACGCACCGCCCGGGAGGGACGGACCGTTCCCGGGCGCACCGGAGCGCTCCCTCCCGGGCGGCGCCCCGTGCCGCCGGCAGGACGCCCGACGACGACTTCAGGGAGGCTCGCGTGAGCAGCAGCGCCGCGTTCGACGTGGTGACGATGGGCAGGGTCGGCGTCGACCTGTACCCGTTGCAGGACGGCGTGGGTCTGGAGGACGTGGAGACCTTCGGCAAGTACCTCGGCGGCAGCGCCACCAACGTCGCGGTCGCCGCCGCGCGGCACGGGCGGTCCACGGCCGTGATCACCCGCACCGGCCACGACGCCTTCGGCACGTTCGTGCACAAGGCGCTGGCGGACCTCGGCGTCTCCGACGCGTTCGTCTCCGCCGTCGAGGGGCTGAACACCCCGCTGGCGTTCTGCGAGATGTACCCGCCGGACCACTTCCCGCTGCTCTTCTACCGCCTGCCCACCGCCCCGGACCTGCAGATCCGCGCCGAGGAGCTGGACCTGCCCGCGATCGCGGGCGCCGGGGTGTTCTGGGCGACGGTCACCGGCCTGAGCGAGGAACCCAGCCGCGGGGCGCACCACGCCGCCTGGCGCGCGCGGGCCCGCGCCCCGCTCACGGTGCTCGACCTGGACTACCGGCCGATGTTCTGGGCCGACCCGGAGCTGGCGCGCGCCGAGGTGCGCCGGGCCCTGCCGCACGTCACCGTCGCCGTGGGCAACAAGGAGGAGTGCGAGGTCGCCGTCGGCGAGACCGAGCCCCGCCGCGCCGCGCGGGCGCTGCTGGACGCCGGCGTGGAGGTCGCGATCGTCAAGCAGGGCCCGCGCGGCGTGCTGGGCATGACCCGCGACGAGGTCGTCGAGGTGCCCCCCACGCCCGTGCGGGTGGTCAACGGCCTGGGCGCCGGGGACGGCTTCGGCGGGGCCCTGTGCCACGGCCTGCTGGCCGGGTGGGACCTGGAGCGCGTGCTGCGCTTCGCCAACGCCGCCGGGGCGATCGTCGCCACCCGCCGGGAGTGCTCCACCGCCATGCCCACGACCGTCGAGGTCGAGGCCCTGCTCGAGGAGGTCGCCGCCCGTGCCTGAGAACCCCGCCCCCGCCGCCGGCCCCGCCGCCGGGTTCGCCAGGGACTACGCGGAGGTCTCCGGCATCCGCGCCTTCGAGCCCGAGCGCATCGGGCAGGTGCTGCGCGCCCGCCGCCGCCGCGAGCGCGTGCTGCCCGCCGACGGGCGCCTCATGGTCGTCGCGGCCGACCACCCCGCGCGCGGCGCCAACGGCGTGGGGGACCGGCCCATGGCGATGGCCAGCCGCACCGAGCTGCTGGACCGGCTGCGCGTGGCGCTGGCCGACCCCGGCGTGGACGGCCTGCTGGGCAGCGCCGACATCGTCGAGGACCTGGCGCTGCTGGGCGCGCTGGAGGGCAAGGTCGTCTTCGGCTCGATGAACCGCGGCGGGCTGCAGGGCGCCTCCTTCGAGCTGGACGACCGCTTCACCGGCTACGACGCGCAGGCCGTCGCCGACGCCAACCTCGACGGCGGCAAGCTCCTCACCCGCATCGCGCTGGACGACGCCGGCACCCTGCCGACCCTGACCGCCTCGGCGGAGGCCGTCAGCGAGCTGGCCGCCCGCCGCCTGATCGCGATGGTCGAGCCGTTCTGGTCGCGGTGGGTGGACGGCAGGGTCGTGCACGACCTGAGCGCCGACGGCGTCGTGAAGTCCGTGAACGTCGCGCAGGCCCTGGGCCGCACCACCGCCTACACCTGGCTGAAGCTGCCCGTCGTGGACGACATGGAGCGCGTCATGGAGGCCACGACGCTGCCCACCGTCCTGCTCGGCGGGGACCCGAGCACCTCCCCGGAGGAGACGTTCGCGACCTGGCGCAAGGCGCTGTCGCTGCCGTCGGTGCGCGGGCTGACCGTCGGGCGCACCCTGCTGTACCCGCCGGACGACGACGTGGCGGGCGCGGTGCGCACCGCCGCCTCGCTCGTGCACTGACCACCGCGACGATGAGGAGGAGGGACCGGGACGTGACGCGCAACCCCCACCACCTGCCCCGCGGCACCACCGCCCGCGACGGCTTCGACCTCGTGGTGACCCCGGAGTCGGCGGGCTGGGGGTTCTCCAGCCTGCGCACGCTCACCCTGCCGGCCGGGGGCTCGCACGAGTTCGCCACCGGCGACGACGAGGTGCTCGTGCTGCCGCTGTCCGGCTCGGCGCGCGTGGAGGTCGACGGCGAGGTGCTCGACCTGGCCGGGCGCAGCGGCGTCTTCGACGCCGTGAGCGACTTCGCCTACGTCGGCCGCGACAGCACCGTGCGCGTGAGCAGCCGCGACGGCGCGGTGCTGTCCCTGCCCGGCGCCCGGGCGCGCCGGCGCCTGCCCTTCCGCTACGGGCCCGCCGCGGGGGTGCCGGTGGAGCTGCGCGGCGCCGGGCGGTGCAGCCGGCAGGTGAACAACTTCGCCACCCCGCAGGCGTTCGAGACGGACCGGCTCATCGCCTGCGAGGTGCTCACCCCGGCCGCGAACTGGTCCTCGTACCCCCCGCACCGCCACGACCGCACCAGTGCGGTGGAGAGCGAGCTGGAGGAGGTCTACTACTACGAGTTCCGCTCGCTGGCCCCGCCCGGCACCCCGGGCGCGCAGGACGGGCTGGGCTACCAGCGCGTGTACGGCGAGCCGGAGCGGCCCGTCGACGTGCTGGCCGAGGTCCGCTCCGGCGACGTCGTGCTCATCCCGCACGGCTGGCACGGCCCGTCCATCGCCTCGCCCTCGCACGACATGTACTACCTGAACGTCATGGCCGGCCCGGAGGACGAGCGGGCCTGGCGCATCTGCGACGACCCGGCCCACGGCTGGGTCCGCGGCACCTGGGACGGCCAGCAGGTCGACCCCCGCCTGCCCCTGCACCCCGCGCCCAGCGGCGCCTGAGAAACCCCCCGACACGGACCGATCGGAGCCGATCGCCATGAGCGCAGCAACCCCCGCCCCGGCGGCCACCGTCCGCCTGACCGTCGCCCAGGCGGTCGTGCGCTTCCTGAGCTGCCAGTTCACCGAGCGCGACGGGGTCCGCCGGCAGTTCTTCGGCGGCGTGCTGGGCATCTTCGGCCACGGCAACGTGGCCGGGATCGCCCAGGCGCTGCTGGAGGCCGAGCTGGAGGTCGACGCCGGCGACGGCTGGAAGCCGCCCGCGCAGGTGCCCTACGCCACCGGCCGCAACGAGCAGGCGATGGTGCACACCGCCGTCGGCTACGCCCGCCAGAAGGACCGGCTGCAGACGATGGCCGTGACCGCCTCGATCGGTCCGGGCTCGTCGAACATGCTCACCGGCGCCGCGCTGGCGACCGTGAACCGCATCCCGGTGCTGCTGCTGCCCAGCGACGTCTTCGCCACCCGCGTCGCCTCCCCGGTGCTGCAGGAGCTGGAGACCGACACCGGCTACGACGTCTCCGTCAACGACGCCTTCCGCCCGCTGTCGCGCTTCTTCGACCGCGTGTGGCGCCCCGAGCAGCTGCCCGCGGCGCTGCTGGGCGCGATGCGGGTGCTCACCGACCCCGCCCAGACCGGCGCGGCGACGGTCTGCCTGCCCCAGGACGTGCAGGCCGAGGCGTTCGACTGGCCCGTGGAGCTGTTCCGCGAGCGCACCTGGCGCATCGCGCGCCCGGTGCCCGAGCGCGCGCTGGTGCAGGAGGCCGCGGACCTGGTCCGCTCGGCGAAGGCGCCGCTGGTCGTCGCCGGCGGCGGCGTGACGTACTCCGAGGCCGAGGACGCGCTGCGCGCCTTCGCCGAGGCCACCGGCATCCCGGTGGGCCAGACCCAGGCGGGCAAGGGCACGCTGCCCTACGACCACCCGCTGTGCCTGGGGGCCATCGGCTCCACCGGCACCACCGCCGCCAACGAGATCGCCGCCGAGGCCGACCTCGTCATCGGCGTCGGCACCCGCTACCAGGACTTCACCACCGCCTCGCGCACCGCGTTCCAGAACCCCGGTGTGCGCTTCGTGAACGTCAACGTCGCCGGCCTGGACGCCGTCAAGCACGCCGGCCTGCCGGTGCTGGCCGACGCCCGCGAGGCGCTGCAGGCGCTGACCGCGGCGCTGGAGGGCTTCTCCACGCCCGACGCCTACCGCGAGCGCGCCGCCCGGCTGAACCGCGAGTGGGACGCCGTGGTGGAGGGCTACTACCGCTCCGGGCTGGGCGAGCGCAACGGGGTGCTGGCGCAGGCGGAGGTCCTCGGCGCGGTCGACGAGGTCGCCGGGCCGCGCGACGTCGTGGTGTGCGCGGCCGGCTCGCTGCCCGGGGACCTGCACTGCATGTGGCGCACCCGCGACCGCAAGGGCTACCACGTGGAGTACGGGTACTCCTGCATGGGCTACGAGATCCCCGGGGGCATCGGGGTGCGCATGGCCGCCCCCGACCGCGACGTGTTCATCACGGTGGGGGACGGCTCGTACCTGATGATGCCCACCGAGCTGGTGACGGCCGTGCAGGAGCACGTCAAGGTGGTCGTGGTGCTGCTGCAGAACCACGGCTTCGCCTCCATCGGCGCGCTGAGCGAGTCGCGCGGCTCGCAGCGCTACGGCACCAAGTACCGATACCGCGACGAGCAGGGCCACCTGGCCGGCGGCACGCTGCCGGTGGACCTGGCCGCCAACGCCGAGAGCCTGGGCGTGCGGGTGCTGCGCGTGCGCACCCGCGCCGAGCTGGTGGCGGCGCTGCGCGACGCCAAGGCCTCGGAGGAGTCGACCCTGGTGCACGTGGAGACCGACCTGCACTCCGAGGCCCCCGACGGCGGCGGCTGGTGGGACGTGCCGGTCTCGGAGGTCTCCCACCTGGGCTCCACGCAGCGGGCCCGGGCGGAGTACGAGCGCCACAAGGCCCGCCAGCGCCCGCTCGTCTGAGGACCGCTCGTCTGAGGACCGCTCGTCCGGGGCCCGCCGGCCGCGTCCGGTGGTGCCCGGGGTGCACCGGTGCCACGGTGTCCCGGGTCCGGTGCACCCCGGGCCCGAAAACGTCAGGATGTCTGGACAAATGCTTGACAGGTCGCGCGCCGCGCGCGACAGTTCCCGTGCCCGCTGGGGGCGCAGGAGCACGACGACGTGGAGGGTCCTGAAGTGAGCCGCATCACCATCGGGTCGGCCCCCGACTCCTGGGGCGTCTGGTTCGCCGACGACCCGCTGCAGACCCCGTGGTCCCGCTTCCTCGACGAGGTCGCCGAGGCGGGCTACGAGTGGATCGAGCTGGGCCCGTACGGCTACCTGCCCACCGACCCCCAGCAGCTGGCCGACGAGCTGGCCCCGCGCGGGCTGAGGGTCTCCGCCGGCACCATCTTCGCCGCGCTGCACCGCCCGGACCACTACGACCAGGCCTGGGCCCAGGTCGAGCAGGTCGCCGCCCTGACGCGGGCCGTGGGCGGCACCCACCTGGTCGTCATCCCCGGCCAGTGGCGCAGCGACAAGACCGGCGAGGCCCTGGAGCCGCGCACGCTGGACGAGGAGGGCTGGGCGCGCCTGGCCTCCGGCATGGACCGCCTGGGCCGGGCGGTCAAGGACGGCTACGGCCTGCAGATGGCCTTCCACTCGCACGCCGACACCCACGTGGACACCCAGGACGAGGTCGAGCGCTTCCTGGAGATGACCGACCCCGACGCGGTCAAGCTGTGCCTGGACACCGGTCACGTCGCCTACAGCGGCGGGGACAACCTGGAGATCATCCGCCGGTACCCCGACCGCATCGCCTACGCCCACCTCAAGCAGGTCGACCCCGAGGTGGTCGCCAAGGTCAAGGCCGAGGACCTCGGCTTCGGCGACGCCGTCAAGCTCGGCGCCATGGTCGAGCCGCCCCGGGGCGTCCCCGAGATGCCGCCGGTGCTGCGGGCGCTGGAAGATCTCGACCGTGACGTCTTCGCCATCGTCGAGCAGGACCTCTACCCGGTCGCCTTCGACGCCCCCCTGCCCATCGCCCGCCGCACCTTCTCCTACCTGCGCTCCTGCCGGCTGCCGCAGGCCTGAGCCCGCCGCGCCGGCCCCCGCCCGGGGCCGGCGCCGCCCGGGCCCGCCGCACCACCCGCACCGTCGCACCACCCCGCTGGCAGCCAGCGGGCTCCACCGGACCGGGCGAGACGTGCCCGGGCAGAAGGGAACGGATCGATGAGGATTCGCTCGCGCACGACCGCCGCCGCCGCCTTCGTGGCCGTGGCCGCGCTGACGACGGCCGGCTGCAGCTCCTCCGGTGGCCGGCCCGCCGACGAGGGCGGCGGGGCCGCCGCCGGGGTGGCCGACACCCCGCGCATGGAGATCGCCGTGATCACCCACGCCGCCCCGGGCGACACCTTCTGGGACATCGTGCGCTCCGGCGCCGAGGCCGCCGCGGCCAAGGACAACGTGGAGCTCAACTTCCAGGGCGCCCCCGAGGCCGGCGACCAGGTCAACCTGGTCCAGAGCGCCATCGACTCCGGGGTGGACGGCATCGCCGTCACCCTGGCCAAGGCCGACGCGCTCACCCCGGTGGTGCAGCAGGCCAGGGAGGCGGGCATCCCGGTGGTCGCCTTCAACGGCGGCTTCGCGGAGTGGGAGCCCAGCGGGGCGATGAGCTACTTCGGCCAGGACGAGGAGCTGGCCGGCGAGGCCGCCGGCACCCGGCTCACCCAGGAGGGCGCCCAGCACGAGCTGTGCGTCATCCAGGAGCAGGGCCACGTCGGGCTGGAGGCGCGCTGCCGCGGCGTGGACAACACCTTCAACGGCACCAGCGAGGTCCTGTACGTCACCGGCACCGACATGCCCTCGGTGGAGCAGGCCATCACCTCCAAGCTCCAGCAGGACCCGAGCATCGACCGGGTGGTCACCCTGGGCGCTCCCTTCGCCCTGACGGCGGTGCAGTCGGTGCAGGCCGCCGGCAGCAGCGCGCAGGTGGCGACCTTCGACACCAACAAGGAGCTCATCGGCGCCATCCAGGACGGCGACGTGCAGTGGGCCGTGGACCAGCAGCCGTACCTGCAGGGCTACCTGTCGGTGGACTCCCTGTGGCTGTACGCCACCAACGGCAACACCATCGGCGGCGGGCAGGCCACGCTGACCGGCCCGGCGTTCATCGACTCCAGCAACGTCGAGCGCGTCGCGGAGTTCGCGGCCAACGGGACGAGGTGAGGCGGCCGTGAGCACCTCCGTCAGCACGCCCAGCGCCTCCCCGCCCGCGCTGCGGGCCAAGGACGACCGGGTCAAGACGCGGTCGCTGACCTCGCGCCTGCTCTCGCGCCCGGAGATCGGCTCGCTGATCGGCGCCATCGCGGTCTTCGTCCTCTTCGTGGTCGTGGCCCCCACCTTCCGCCAGCCCGCCTCGCTGGCCACGGTGGCCTACGCCGGCTCCACCATCGGCATCATGGCCGTGGCGGTCGCCCTGCTGATGATCGGCGGGGAGTTCGACCTGTCCGCCGGCGTGGTCGTCACCACCTCCGCGCTGGCCGCCTCCACCTTCGCCTACCAGCTGCGGCTGAACCTGTGGGTGGGGATCCTGGTGTCCCTGCTGCTGGCGCTGGCGATCGGGGCGTTCAACGGCTGGCTGCTCATGCGCACCGGGCTGCCCAGCTTCCTCATCACCCTGGGCACGTTCTTCATGCTCCAGGGCCTGAACCTGGGCGTCACCAAGCTGCTGACCGGCGGGGTCTCCTCCGACTCGGTGGCCGACATGGACGGCTTCGCCTCCGCGCAGGCGGTGTTCGCCTCCACGATCCAGGTCGGCGGCGTCGGCGTCAGGATCACCGTGCTGTGGTGGATCCTCTTCGTCGCCCTGGCCACCTGGACCCTGCTGCGCACCCGCGTGGGCAACTGGATCTTCGCCGTCGGCGGGGACGACGCGGCCGCCCGCGCGGTCGGCGTCCCGGTCCGCAAGACGAAGATCGGCCTGTTCATGACGGTCGGCTTCTGCGGCTGGTTCGTCGGCATGCACCAGCTGTTCAGCTTCGACTCCATCCAGTCCGGCGGCGGCGTGGGCCAGGAGTTCATCTACATCATCGCCGCCGTCGTCGGCGGCTGCCTGCTCACCGGCGGCTACGGCTCGGCCGTCGGCTCGGCCATCGGCGCCCTGATCTTCGGCATGACGAGCCTGGGCATCGTCTACGCCGGCTGGGACGCGAACTGGTTCAAGCTGTTCCTCGGCGTGATGCTCCTGCTGGCCACGATCGTCAACCTGGTCGTCAAGAACCAGGCCGCGAAGAGGTGAGGGACCGATGAGCACCCAGACCCACGGCAGCGACGGCGCGCGCGACGGCGGAGCCGGTCACCCCCCGAACAGCGAGATCCTGCGCCTGGAGGACGTCGGCAAGAGCTACGGCAACGTCCACGCCCTGCGCGGGGTGTCGCTGTCGGTGCGCCAGGGGGAGATCACCTGCGTGCTCGGCGACAACGGCGCCGGCAAGTCCACGCTCATCAAGGTCATCGCCGGGCTGCACCAGCACACCGACGGCCACCTCGTCGTCAACGGCGAGGAGGTGCGCTTCACCTCCCCGCGCGACTCCCTGGAGCGCGGCATCGCCACGGTCTACCAGGACCTGGCCCTGGTGCCGCTGATGTCGATCTGGCGCAACTTCTTCCTCGGCTCGGAGATGACCACCGGCTTCGGCCCCTTCAAGCGCCTGGACGTCAAGCGCATGACGGTCATCGCCGACGAGGAGCTGACCAAGATGGGCATCAGCGTGCCCGACCTCGAACGCCCCGTGGGGGCGCTGTCCGGCGGCCAGCGCCAGTGCATCGCCATCGCCCGCGCCATCTACTTCGGCGCCAAGGTGCTCATCCTCGACGAGCCGACCGCGGCGCTGGGCGTGAAGCAGTCCGGCGTGGTGCTGAAGTACGTCGCCAAGGCCCGCGACGCGGGCCTGGGCGTCATCTTCATCACCCACAACCCCCACCACGCCTACCTGGTGGGCAACCACTTCGTGATCCTCAACCGCGGCAACGTGTCCCTGGACCGCTCGCGCGCGGACATCACGCTGGAGCAGCTCACCAACGAGATGGCCGGCGGTTCGGAGCTGCAGGCCCTCAGCCACGAGCTCTCCGCCCCCGGCCAGACCCCCGAGCCCGCCGCCGCCCTGGCGGCGTCCCGACAGACCGGAAGGTGATCGACGCATGAGCACGGCGACGCAGACGACCCGACACACCGCCCGTGAGGGGTACGACCGGGACCTCCGCGTCGCCGTGCTCGGCGTCGGGATGATGGGCCAGGACCACGCCCGGCGCCTGGCGAGGCTGACCAAGGGGGCCGAGCTCGTCGCCGTCAGCGACGTGGACGCCGCCCGCACCGACGCGGTGGCCGCCGAGTTCGGCGTGCGCGCCCTGCACGACCCGCTCGCGGCCGTCGAGGACCCCGACGTCGACGCGGTCGTCGTCGCCACCCCCGGCTTCACCCACGAGGACCTCGTCCTGCGGGCGCTGGGCGCCGGCAAGCACGTCCTGTGCGAGAAGCCCCTGACGACCTCCCCGGAGACCTCCCGCAAGGTCGTCGAGGCCGAGCACGCCCTGGGCCGCCGGCTCGTGCAGGTCGGCTTCATGCGCCGCTTCGACGCCGAGCACGAGCAGCTGCGCGCGCTCGTGGCCTCGCAGGAGCTGGGCCGGCCGCTGTTCCTGCACAGCGTGCACCGCAACGCCACCACCCCGCCCAACTTCAGCTCCGAGATGCTGGTCCTGGACTCGGTGGTGCACGAGGTGGACGCGACCCGCTTCCTGCTGGGCGAGGAGATCACCGCCATCACGGTGCTGCGGCCCGGGCGCACCTCGCACGCCCCCGAGGGCCTGCAGGACCCGCAGTTCGTCCTCATGGAGACCGAGGGCGGCACGCTCGTCGACGTGGAGGTCTTCGTGAACACCACGTTCGGCTACGAGGTGCGCACCGAGCTGGTCGCCGAGCGCGGCAGCGCGCAGATCGGCCTCGGCGTCGGCCTCGTGCGGCACTCCGCGGCCGGCTGGGGCGGGGCCATCGCCGCCGACTTCAAGCAGCGCTTCGGCGCCGCCTACGACACCGAGTTCCAGCGCTGGGTGGACGCCGTGCGCAGCGGCGCCGGCGTCGACGGCCCCGGCGTGTGGGACGGCTACGCCGCCGCCGCCGTCTGCGCCGCCGGCGTGGAGTCCCTGCGCACCGGCCGCCGCGTCGAGGTCGACCTCGGCGCGCGCCCCTGAGGGAGGACCCGTCGTGCAGATCGCCCTGGACACCTACATGTTCCGCGACGTGCCGCTGCTGCAGCTGCCGGCGGTGGTCGCGGAGCTGGGCTACGAGTGGATCGAGCTGTCCCCCCGCGAGGACTTCATCCCCTTCTTCCGCCACCCGCGCGTGGACCTGGCCACGGTGCGGGAGTTCCGCGCGGCGCTGGACGCGGCGGGCGTGGGGGTGTGCTCCACGCAGTTCGTGCAGCGCTGGTCCGGCCCCGGCGAGGACGAGCGCCGCGCCGCGGTGCGCAACGTCAAGCGCATCGTGGAGATCACCACCGAGCTCGGCGTGCCGGTGGTGCAGTCGGAGTTCAACGGCCGCCCCGAGCTGCCCGAGGCCAGCGAGGCCCGCTTCCTGGACTCCTTCGAGGAGCTGGCGCCGGTCCTCGAGTCCGCAGGCGTCGAGCTGCGCCTGGAGCCGCACCCGGACGACTTCGTCGAGGACGGCTTCCGCGCCGTGGACCTCGTGCGCGGCCTGGACCGGCCGTGGGTGGGGTTCGTCTACTGCACCCCGCACACCTTCCACCAGGGCGGCGACGGGCCGGGGATCATCCGCTACGCCGGCGACCTGGTGCGCCACGTGCACGTGGCCGACTCCTTCGACCCGCGCGGCTCCTCCGGGCTGCGCTACATCGTCAACCCGCCCGGCTCCACCGCCCGGGTGCACCAGCACCTCGACATCGGCGAGGGCGAGGTGGACTTCGAGGGCATCTTCGCCGCCCTGGGCGAGGTCGGCTTCGACGGGGCGCTGTGCTCCAGCGTCTTCGCCTGGGAGGAGCGGCGCGAGGAGTCCAGCCGCACCATGCGCAAGCGCCTGCAGGAGCTCGTCGAGCGCTGGTGAGCAGGGCGCGGGGGCGGTGCCGCGGCACCGCCCCCGCGCCCCCGGCACGAGGGGGCGACCGTGGCGGCGGTCCGCACCGGGGTGCTCGGCACCGCGCGCACCACCCCGCTGTCCCTGCTGGCACCGGCGCGGCGGGAGCCGTCCGCACCCCCTCGGTCACATCTCGTCCAGGGCGGTGATGCCCAGCAGCGTCAGCCCGGCGGCCAGCACCCGCTGCGCGGCCCGGCACAGCGCCAGGCGGCTGCTGCGGACCTCGCCCTCGGCGGCGAGGACCGGGCAGCGCTCGTAGAAGGACGACAGCGCGGTGGCCAGCCCGTGCAGGTGGGCGCACAGCCGGTGGGGTTCGAGGGTGTCGGCGACCTCGCGCACCGCGCCGGCGAAACCGGTCACCGCGAGCGCGAGGCGCTGCTCGGCGGGGTCGTCGAGCAC
>NZ_JAAALM010000599.1 GCF_009906395.1 Kineococcus indalonis | reverse complement strand
CCACAAGGCGCTGTGCCCGGCGTTCGGCGGCGGGGTGCCGCCGAACGCCGGGCACAGCGCCTTGTGGTCGCACCACGAGCACAGCCGCCCGGGCTTGGCCGGCCACTGCCCGCTGGCGCGGTTGCCCTCGATCGCCGCCCACAGCGCGCGGACCTTGCGCTCGGTGGCGCGCAGCTCGTCCTCGTCGGGGGAGTGGCGCAGCACGTGCCCGGAGCCCAGGTACACCAGCTGCAGCTGGCGCGGCACCACCCCGCGCGAGCGCCACAGCACCAGCGCGTAGAAGCGCAGCTGGAACAGCGCCGACGCCTCGAAGGCCGCCGAGGGCGCCCGGCCGGTCTTGTAGTCCACCACCCGCAGGTCCCCCGAGGGCGTCACGTCCACGCGGTCCACCACCCCGCGCAGCACCGGGCCGTCCGCCAGCGGCAGCTCCACGAGCACCTCCCGCTCGGCCGGCTCCAGGCGCGAGGGGTCCTCCAGCTCGAAGTAGCGCCGCAGCAGCGCCCGCGCCGAGGCCAGCCAGCGCTGCTGCGCCGCGCCGTCGGCGTCCTCGTCGAACAGCGCCCGCACCCGCGCCTCGCGCTCGCGCAGCGCCGCCCACTGCTCCTCGACCATGCCGCACGCCGCCTCGGCGGTGCGCTCGGCGGCGGGCAGGTCGAAGAGCCGCTCCAGCACCGCGTGCACCAGGGTGCCGCGCACCGCGGCCTCCGACGGCGCCTCCTCGAGGCGGTCGATGGTGCGGAAGCGGTACAGCAGCGGGCAGCGCAGGAAGTCCGCCGCGCGCGAGGGCGACAGCCCGCGCGGGCCGCGCGCGCCCGCGGCCGGGACCGGGTCCGTGCTGGTGCTCACCCGGCGCAGGGTAGGCGCCGGCTGCGACACGGCCGCCCCGCGACCGCGCGCGCCGGGCCGCCGCCGCGGCCCCCTAGGATCGGCGGGTGCGCTGCCCCCGACCCCTCGACCGCCCCGCCGGGACCGGAGCGCGCCGCCGGTGAGCGGCTCCGGGATCCGGCTGGGCCGCCCCTTCGGCGTCCCGCTGCTGCTGGCGCCGTCGTGGTTCCTGTTCGCCGCCGTCATCGTGCTGGTGTTCGCCCCCGTCGTGGCCCCGCGGGTGCCCGGCCCGGCGGCCTACCTCGTGGCGTTCTCCTACGCGGTGCTGCTGCTGGTGTCGGTGCTGCTGCACGAGGTGGCGCACGCGCTGGCCGCGCGCGGCTCCGGGCTGCGGGTGACCGGCATCGTGCTCAACGTCTGGGGCGGGCACACCTCCTTCACCGAGGAGGACGGGCGGCCCGTGGGCCCCGGGCGCAGCCTGCTCATCGCCGTCGTGGGTCCCGTCACCAACGGCGTGATCGCCCTGCTGGCGCACCAGGCCGGCGACCTGGTGCGCGCCCAGCCCGGCCCGGCGGGCGTGGCCGGGCTGCTGCTGGGCGCGCTGACCCTGTCCAACCTGCTGCTGGCCGTGTTCAACCTGCTGCCGGGCCTGCCGCTGGACGGCGGGCACGCCCTGGAGGCCGTCGTGTGGAAGGCGCGCGGCGACCGCCTCGACGGCACCGTCGCCGCCGCCTGGGCAGGGCGGGTCCTGGCCGTGGCGACCCTGCTGGCGGCCGTGGCCGTGCCGCGCCTGCTGGGCTGGAGCACCTCGCTGACGCAGGTGGTGTGGGCCGGGCTCGTCAGCGCCCTGCTGTGGCAGGGCGCCTCGCAGGCCCTGCAGTACGCCGCCCAGCGCCGCCGGGTGCCGCAGCTGTCCGTGCGCGCCCTGCAGCGCCCCGCCATCGGCGTCAGCGCCCGCTCCACCGTCGAGGAGGTCGTGCGCGCCGCGCGCGCGGCCATCGACGCCGGCGCCACCCGCGGCAGCGCCCGCGACCTGGAGGTCGTGCTGGTCACCGACGACGGCGTGCCCGTCGCCGTCGTGGACACCGCCGCCCTGCGGCGGGTGCCGCTGGAGCGGCGCACCGCCCTGGGCGCCGGCGCCACCGCGCGCGCCCTGCCCCCGCGCTCCTGGGTGGACGCCCGGCTGAGCGGCCAGGAGCTGCTGGACGCCGTCGCCGCGCACCCCGGCGAGCACGTCGTGCTCGGCCCGGGCGGGCGCGTCGAGGGCCTGCTGCACACCGGCGACGTCGTCGCCGCCGTCACCGCGCGCTGAGGCGCGCACCCCACCACGGAAGGACCCAGCGTTGAGCGACGCCCCCACCGGTGAGCCCACCGGTGA
>NZ_JAAALM010000598.1 GCF_009906395.1 Kineococcus indalonis | reverse complement strand
GCGCGCAGCACCTGCAGGGTCTCCACCCGCTGCTTGCCCAGCCGGGGCGCGTCGAGCACGGCCGCGGAACGGGCGAAGCCGGGGTACGGGAGGAACGTCTGCACGACCCCACCGTGGCGCGGGCGGGGTGCCCGCGCCACCGCGGGGTCAGTAGCCGGCGTCGACGTCGACGACGCCGGCGAGCTCCTCCCCGGCCGCGAAGCGGCGCACGTTCTCCTCCACCCGCGCGGCCAGGCCGCCGGACTGCAGCTGCGGCGGGTTCGCCACGTGCGGGGTGATCAGGGCGCGCGGCTCGCTCCACAGCGGGTGCCCGTCCGGCAGCGGCTCGGGGTCGGTGACGTCCAGGGCGGCGCCGGCGATCACGCCGCGGGCGAGGGCGTCGACGAGGGCGTCGGTGTCGACGAGGCTGCCGCGGGCGATGTTGACCAGCCAGCCCCGCGGGCCGAGGGCGGCCAGCTGCTCGGCGCCGACGAGGGCCCTCGTCTCGCTGGTGGCGGGGGCGGCCAGGACCACGTGGTCGGC
The DNA here is from genome assembly GCF_009906395.1 of Kineococcus indalonis. Taxonomy (GTDB): domain Bacteria; phylum Actinomycetota; class Actinomycetes; order Actinomycetales; family Kineococcaceae; genus Kineococcus; species Kineococcus indalonis. The sequence goes on along the minus strand of NZ_JAAALM010000598.1, from coordinate 1,689 downwards.
GCGCTCCCACACCTCGCCGGTGCGGTCGGCGGGCAGGGTCAGCTGCGCGCCGGGCACGTCGTGCCCGCGGCGGGTGACGGCGAGCACGGAGGCGCCCAGGGCGGTGAGCGCGGGGACCATCGCCCGGCCGATGCCGCCGGCGCCGACGATCGCGACGGTGGTGCCGCGCAGGCTGGACTGCGGGGCGGCGGAGGCCTGCGCGTCCCAGGTGCGGGCGCGGGCGGAGACGGCCAGGCCGCGCACGCCGGCCAGCAGCAGCGCCACGGCGTGCTCGGCGACGGCGTCGGAGTAGGCGCCCACGGCGGAGGTCCAGGTGCGCTCGCGGTCGACCTTGCCGGCGGCGAACCAGCTCTCGATGCCGGCGGAGGGCAGCTGCACCCAGCGCACGGACGCCGGCAGCTCCGGCAGGTCGCGCGGGCCGCCGGCCCACACGACGGCGTCGGCCTCCGGCAGGTCGGCGACCCGCCCGCCGGCGCGGCGCACGGCCTCCTGCAGCTCCTCGCGCTCGCCGGGGCCGACGTGGACGGCGGGGGTGTCGGGCACGGTGCTTCCTCCTCGTGGGTGGGGCGTCGCCGCCCACCCTAGGGAGCGCGCCGGGCGGGGGCCCGCGCTGGTGCGGGCCTCAGGCGCGCAGGCGGCGCCCGGTGCGGGTGCGCGGCTGGGGCACGGCGACCGCCCCGACCCGCCCCGCGCCGTCCGCGCCGTCCGCGCCGTCCGCGCCGTCCGCGCCGGCGGGAGCGGCGTGGTCCTCGGCGCCGGGGTCCAGCAGCGCGGCGGCCTCGCGCTCGGTGGCGAGCAGCCGGCGGCGGGCGGCGGCGTCGGCCTCGCCGGTGACGCGGCTGGGGTCGAGGAAGACCTGCGTGATGTCGGGCACGCGCCGGCGCATCCCCTCCTCCACGCGGGTGCACAGCTCCTCGATCGCGACGGCGTCCAGGCGGGGGGCGAACTGCAGGCGGGCGGCGACGAGGACGTTCTTGGGGCCCAGCTGCAGGGTGAGCACCTCCTGCACGCGCTCGACGCCCTCCTCGGCGGTGAGCACGCGCACGGCCTCCAGCCGCACGGCGGGGTCGGCGGCCTCGCCGATGAGCAGCTCCTTGGTGTCGCGCCCGAGCAGGAACGCCACGAGCCCCAGCAGCAGGCCGATGGCGATGGAGCTGGCGGCGTCGTAGGCGTTGGAGCCGGTGACCTGGTGCAGGACGGTGCCGGCGAGGGCGACGAGGACGCCGAGCACGGCGACGGTGTCCTCGCTGGCGACGGTCTTGACGGTGGGGTCGGGGCTGCGCAGCACGTAGGTGAGCAGGCGCCGGCGGGCGGCGCCGGCCTCGCGCACGACCTGCCGCAGGGCCTTGCCCAGGGAGGCGCCCTCCAGCAGCAGCGAGAAGCCGAGGATGAGGTAGATCACCAGGAAGTGCGTGCCGGAGGTCTCCTCCTGCTCGCCGGTGAGGGAGCTGACGCCCTCGGCGACGGAGAAGACGGCGCCGGAGACGAAGATCCCCACGGCGGCCAGCAGCGACCAGAAGAAGCGCTCCCCGCCGTAGCCGAAGGGGTGGGTGCGGTCGGCGGGCCGCTCGGCGCGCTTGAGCGAGAGCAGCAGGAAGACCTCGTTGAGGGTGTCGGCCACGGAGTGGGCGGCCTCGGCGAGCAGCGCGCTGGAGCCGGTGACGACCCCGCCCACGGCCTTCGCCAGCC
>NZ_JAAALM010000597.1 GCF_009906395.1 Kineococcus indalonis | reverse complement strand
CCCCCGCCGCGCCCCGCCACCGGTGACCACCGGTGGCGGGGCGCGGCGGGGGCAGGATGGGGCGGTGAGCCACGACCCCGGGACCGGCGCGGCGCTGCCGCCGCTGGAGGACCTGCTCGACGCCGCGCACGTGGTGCGCCTGCCGCTGCGCCGCCGCTTCCGCGGCATCACCGAGCGCGAGGCGCTGCTGCTGCGCGGCCCGGCCGGGTGGGGGGAGTTCGCCCCGTTCCTGGAGTACGGGCCGCACGAGTCCGCGCGCTGGCTGGCCGCCGCGGTGGAGGCGGCGTGGTCGGGGTTCCCCGCGCCGCGGCGCGAGCGGGTGGAGGTCAACGCCACCGTGCCGGCCGTGCCCGCCGCCGACGTGCCCGCGGTGCTGGCCCGCTTCCCCGGCTGCCGCACCGCGAAGGTGAAGGTCGCCGAGCGCGGCACGGGCTTCGAGGAGGCGCTGGCCGGCGACCTGGCCCGGGTGCGGGCGGTGCGCGAGGTGCTGGGCCCGCACGGGCGGGTGCGGGTGGACGCCAACGCCGCCTGGAGCGTGGACGAGGCGGAGCGGGCCCTGGGCGCCCTGGGGGAGGTGGGCCTGGAGTACGCCGAGCAGCCGTGCGCGACGCTGGAGGAGATGGCCGAGCTGCGCCGGCGCCTGGCGCGCGCGGGCGCGCCGGTGCCGCTGGCCGCGGACGAGAGCGTGCGCAAGGCGGAGGACCCGCTGCGGGTGGCGGGGCTGGAGGCCGCCGACGTGGTGGTGGTGAAGGTGGCGCCGCTGTCGGGGGTGCGCCGCGCGCTGGAGGTGGCCGCCTCCTGCGGGCTGCCCGTGGTGGTCTCCAGCGCCCTGGACACCTCCGTGGGCCTGGCGGCCGGCACGGCCCTGGCCGCCGCGCTGCCGGAGCTGCCGTTCGCGTGCGGGCTGGGCACCGGCGCGCTGCTGGCCGCCGACGTCAGCGCCGCGCCGCTGCTGCCGGTGGGCGGGGCGCTGCCGGTGGGCCCGGCGCGCGCCGACGCGGAGCTGCTGGCCGCGCACCGCGCGCCCGCGCCGCGCGAGGGGTGGTGGCGCGAGCGGCTGGCCGCCTGCCGCGCGGTGCTGGCCCGCGCCTGAGCGGCTGCGCCGGACGGGTGGACCGGCGCGAGCGGTTCAGGAGCGCGGCGCGGGGCGCACCAGGTTCGTGATGCGCGCCGTGCACACCCGCCGCCCGGCCTCGTCGGTGAGGACGACCTCGTGGCTGCACAGCGTCCGGCCCAGGGTGATCGCGGTGGCCGTGCCCGTCACCACGCCCGAGGAGACCGCGCGGTGGTGGGTGGCGTTGATGTCGGTGCCCAGCGCCTGCCCGCCGGGCCACACGTGCAGCAGCGCACCGATGGAGCCCAGCGTCTCGGCCAGCACGCAGGAGGCGCCGCCGTGCAGCAGCCCGGCGACCTGCGTGTTGCCCTCCACGGGCATCGTCGCCACCAGCCGCGCGGGGGTGGCCTCGACGAACTCGATGCCCATCCGCTCGACCAGGCCGCCGGCGGGGATGACCGCCAGCAGCTCCTCCAGGGACGGCAGGGACCGCGTGCTCTCGCTCACACCGGGAGGCTGCCACACCCCCCGCGGCGGGTGGCACCGGCCGCGAGGGGGTCCAATGGAGGGGTGAACCCCTCGACCGCGCTCGCGACGGTGCTCGTCGACGCGCTGGTCTCGCTCGGCCTGCGCCACCTGGTCCTCTCGCCCGGCTCGCGCAGCGCGCCGCTGGCCTTCGCCGCCGCGGCCGCCGCGGACGCCGGGCGCCTGGAGCTGCACGTGCGGGTCGACGAGCGCAGCGCCGGCTTCCTGGCCCTGGGCCTGGCGCGCGGCGCCCTGACCCGCGGCGAGGACCCCCTGGTGGCCGTCGTCACCACCAGCGGCACCGCCGTGGCGAACCTGCACCCGGCGGTGCTGGAGGCCTCCCACGCGGGCGTGCCGCTGCTGGTGCTGTCCGCGGACCGCCCGCACGAGCTGCGCGGCTCCGGGGCCAGCCAGACCGCCGACGCCCAGGCCCGCCTGTTCCTGCCCTCGGTGCGCTTCTCCGCCGACGTGCCCGCCCCGGTGGACGCGCAGCGGCAGGCGCCGGCGTGGCGCTCGGTGGTGGCGCGCGCGGCCGCGGCCGCCCGCGGGGCGCGCGGGGAGGGCGCCGGCCCCGCGCACGTCAACGTCGCCTTCGCCGACCCGCTGACGCCCTCGCCGGGCGAGGGCGTCAGC
>NZ_JAAALM010000596.1 GCF_009906395.1 Kineococcus indalonis | reverse complement strand
CCGCGCTGCACTGGCTCGGCTCGGCCCCCGCCGGCGCCGGGGACCTGCCCGGCCGCTGGTGGGACGCCGCCGACGGCGTGCACGTGCGCGCCGTCGAAGCCGACGGCCTCGTCCTGGACGGCACCCCGCTGACCGGCGAGCACGTGCTGCACCCGGCCGACGACGGCGCGGGCGTCACCGTCGAGGCGGGGGAGCGGCACGTGGAGGTGCTGCGCCGCAGCGGGAACGCGGGCCTGCGGGTGCGCGACCCGCGCTCGCCCGTGCTGGCGGGCTTCTCCGGGGTGCCGGTGTTCGACTTCGACGAGCGCTGGGTCCTGCCCGCCCGCCTGCAGGCGCAGGAGGACGACGTGGTCGTCGGCTCCGTCGTCGAGGGCCTGACGCAGGCGCGCACCGCGGCCGGGCGGGTGTCGTTCACCACGCCCGACGGCGTCGAGCGCTCCCTGCTGGCGCTGCGCTCCGGGCAGGGCCTGCAGCTGCTGTTCACCGACCGCACCAGCGGCGTGAGCACCTCGGGCACGGCCCGCTCGCTGACGGTGCCCGCGCCCGGCGCCGACGGCGCCCTGGTCCTCGACCTCAACCGGGCCCAGAACCTGCCGTGCGCCTTCACCGACCACGCCACCTGCCCGCTGCCGCCGGCCGGCAACCGGCTGGAGGTGGCCGTGGAGGCCGGCGAGCGCGCCCCGCGGGCCTGAGGGGGCGGCCCCGGTGGACCTGCACCAGCAGCTGGTCCTGGAGCACGCCAGGTCCCCGCACGGGGCGGGCCTGCGCGCCCCGTTCACCGCGCAGGTGCACCACGTGAACCCCGTGTGCGGGGACGAGGTGACCCTGCGCGTGGACCTCGCCCCCGGCCCGGGCGGGGCGGTGGTGCGCGACGTCTCCTACGAGGTGGAGGGCTGCTCGATCAGCCGCGCCTCCGCCTCGGTGCTGCACGACCTGGCGGTGGGCCGGCCCGTCGCGCACGTCGAGGGAACCCGGCGGGCGGTGCACCGGATGCTCACCAGCCGCGGGGAGGACCCCGGCGACGAGGAGGTCCTCGGCGACGGCGTGGCGCTGGCCGGCGCGGCGCGCTACCCGGCGCGGGTGAAGTGCGCGCTGCTGCCGTGGTCGGCGCTGGCCGACGCGCTGCTGCGCGCGCCCGAGCCCGCCGGCTGAGGCGAGCGCGCACCGCGCCGGCCGGGGCGGTGCCTGGCGTACGCTGCCCGGACCATCCAGAGCGGCCGAGAGACCTGGCTCGACGACGCCGCAGCAACCCCCTCGTGGAGGGTGCTCACGCCAGGACCGATGGGGAGGCACCACCGTGAGCACCACCGCGCCCGCCGCCGGCGGGCAGCCGTCCGAGGCCGAGCGGCGCGAGGCCGCGGCCTGGTCCACCTGGCAGGAGTCCCCGTGGGGCCGCCTGCGCTACCGCGTCGTGGCGGCCCTGCTGCGCGGGGCGCTGGCGCAGCTGGGCCCGGCGCCGCTGCGCGTGCTCGACGCCGGCGGCGGCGACGGGCGCGACGCCCTGCAGCTGGCGCTGGCCGGGCACGCCGTCACCGTGCTGGACACCTCGCCCGACGTGCTGGGCGCGGCCCGCGCCGCCGCGGCCGCCGCCGGGGTCGAGGAGCGCCTGCACACCGTGGCCGCCGACCTGGAGGACCTCGCCGCGCTGGCCGCGCTGACCCGCCACCGCGCCGGCGGGTCGGGCTCCTTCGACGTCGTGCTGTGCCACGACGTGCTGCAGCACCGCGCCGGCACCGGGCAGGTGGCCGCGGACGTGGCGACCCTGGCGTCCTCGCTGCGCCCCGGCGGGCTGCTGTCGCTGCTGGCGCCCAACCCGGCCGCCGACGTGCTGACCGCCGCGCTGCGCGAGGGACCGGCGCAGGCGTGGGTGCTGCTGGACGCCGAGCGCGGCGCGGACCCGGGCACCGGGCGCTCCGTGCTGCGCCTGGAGCCGGGCACCGTCGAGGCCGCGCTCGCCGCGGCCGGTTGCGAGGTCGTCGCCCGCCACGGCGTGCTGACGGTCACCGCGCTGCTGGAGGACGCCGAGCGGGCCGACGAGCGCTCCGTGGCCGACCTGGAGGAGCTGGAGGTGGAGCTCAGCCGGCGCGACGAGTTCCGCCGGACGGCGCGCTACTGGCACCTGCTGGCTCGCCGGCGCTGACGGCCGCCAGCAGCGAGGCCGCCAGCGCGTCGTTGAGCCGGAAGAACCCCGCGTCCAGCCCCGGGCGCGGGAACGCCGG
>NZ_JAAALM010000595.1 GCF_009906395.1 Kineococcus indalonis | reverse complement strand
CCACCGCCCCGGCTGCCACCGCCCCGGCTGCTACCGCCCCGGCTGCTCCTGCGACTCCGGCTGCTGCGCCCACCAGGCCAGCAGCTCCCCGCGGGCCGCCTCCTCGCCCAGCGGGCCGCGGTCCATGCGCAGCGCCAGCAGGTGCTGGTACGCCCGCCCCACCGTGCGCGAGGGCCCGATCCCCAGCAGCTCCATGATCGCGGTGCCGTCCAGGTCGGGGCGGACCGCGTCCAGCTCCTCCTGCTCCCGCAGCTGCGCGATGCGCGCCTCCAGGTCGTCGTAGGCCGCGGCCAGCCGGTTCGCCTTGCGCTGGTTGCGGGTCGTGCAGTCGCTGCGGGTCAGCTTGTGCAGCCGCGGCAGCAGCGGGCCGGCGTCCGTGACGTAGCGGCGCACCGCCGAGTCGGTCCACTCCCCGTCGCCGTAGCCGTGGAAGCGCAGGTGCAGCTCCGTCAGCCGCGCCACCGCCTTGACCGTGTCGTTGTCGAAGCGCAGCGCCTTCAGCCGCTTGGCGACCATCTTCGCGCCCACCACCTCGTGGTGGTGGAAGCTCACCCCGCCGCCCGGCTCGAAGCGCCGCGTGCGCGGCTTGCCCACGTCGTGCAGCAGCGCCGCCAGCCGCAGCAGCAGGTCCGGGCCCGGCACGTCGCCGTCCGGCCCGTCCTCGCGGTCGACGGCCTGCTGCAGCACCGTCAGGGAGTGCTCGTACACGTCCTTGTGGCGGTGGTGCTCGTCGATCTCCAGCTTCAGCGCCGGCAGCTCCGGCAGCACGTGCTCGGCCAGGCCCGAGTCCACCAGCAGCCGCAGCCCCGCCACCGGGTCCGCGCCCAGCAGCAGCTTCTCCAGCTCCGTGCGCACCCGCTCCGCCGAGACGATGGCGATGCGCCCGGCCATCGCCGTCATCGCCGCCAGCACGTCCGGGGCCACCTGCACCCGCAGCTGCGCGGCGAAGCGCGCCGCCCGCATCATCCGCAGCGGGTCGTCGGAGAAGGACTGCTCGGCGGTCACCGGGGTGCGCAGCACCCCCGCGGCCAGGTCCGTCAGCCCGTCGTGGGGGTCGGCGAAGTCCAGCGACGGCAGCCGCAGCGCCATCGCGTTCACCGTGAAGTCGCGCCGCGACAGGTCGCCCACGAGGTCGTCGCCGTAGGAGACCTCCGGCTTGCGCGAGTCCGCGTCGTAGCTCTCCGAGCGGTACGTGGTCACCTCCACCACGACGTCCACGCCGCCGGAGCGCTTGCGAGCGCCGATGGTGCCGAAGTCGCGGCCCACCTCCCAGGAGGCGTCGCCCCAGCGCTTCAGCAGCGCCACCGTGTCGTCCGGGCGGGCGTCGGTGGCGAAGTCCAGGTCCGCCGAGCGCCGGCCCAGGAAGGCGTCGCGCACCGGCCCGCCCACCAGCGACAGCTCGTGGCCGGCCGCCTCGAAGCGCCGGCCCAGGTCCACCAGCACCGGCATCACCGGCTCCAGCGCGCGCACCGCGCGGGCGCGCGCCTCGTCCAGCGCGCGCTCCAGCGCTCGCGACGCGTCGTCGGGGCCGGGTCCTGCGGGTCCGTCGGGGGGGAGCACGAGGTCCAAGGGTGCCAGAGACGCGCGGCGGGCCTGGCTACAGTGAGCCGATGGTCAGACCTGCCCGGGAGCCGCGCCGACGGCTGCCGACCGTGCAGGAGACCTCCTCCGGCGGCCTCGTCGTCGACGTCACCTCCGGCGAGCCGCGCGCCGCCGTGATCTGCCGCCTCAACCGCGCCGGGCGCCTGGAGTGGTGCCTGCCCAAGGGCCACCCCGAGGGGGCGGAGACCCTGGAGGAGACCGCGGTGCGCGAGATCGAGGAGGAGACCGGCATCCGCGGCGTCGTCGTGGAGGGCCTGGGCAGCATCGACTACTGGTTCTCCGCCGAGGGCCGGCGCATCCACAAGGTCGTGCACCTGTTCCTGCTCAAGGCCGTCGGCGGGCGCCTCACCGTGGAGAACGACCCCGACGCCGAGGCCGTGGACGTCGCGTGGGTGCCCTTCAGCGAGCTGGAGGAGCGCCTGGCCTTCCCCAACGAGCGCCGCGCGGTGGAGGCGGCCGTGCAGCGCCTCGGCGAACTGGCGTGAGCGCCGGCGGAGCGCTCCCGGGCGGGCCGCGCCGGCGCGACGTGCTCGCCGGGCTGGCCGGGCTGACGGGGCTGACGGGGCTGGCCGCCGCCGCGGGGGCGGCGCTGCCGCTGCGGGTGACGTCCTGCACCGA
>NZ_JAAALM010000594.1 GCF_009906395.1 Kineococcus indalonis | reverse complement strand
CCCGCGCTCCGGCCAAGCCGGCGCGCGGGCGGGCCCGGCGCCCCAAGGCGCTCGAGGGCGTGGCCGCCACCGACCCGGTCGCGCGCGTGCTCGTGTCCACCTCGCTGCCGCACCTGGACCGCCCCTTCGACTACCTCGTGCCCGCCTCGATGGAGCACACCGCCGAGCCGGGCCGGCTCGTGCGCGTCCCCTTCGCCGGCAGCGACGTGGAAGGCTGGGTGCTGCAGCGCAGCGCCGCCAGCGAGCACCCCGGCAAGCTGGCGCGCCTGCGCCGCGTCGTCTCCGGCCTGCCGGTGCTCTCCCCGCCGGTGCTGGCGCTCGCCGAGCGCGTCGCCGAGCACTACGCCGGCACCCTGGCCGACGTGCTGCGCCTGGCGGTGCCCGGCCGGCACGCCGGCGCCGAGGAGGCGCTGCTGCGCGCCGAGCCCGTGCACCACGAACCGGTGCCCGACCCCGTGGCCACCGGTGAGGACCTCGCCGGCTGGGAGCGCCACGGCGCCGGGCGCGCGTTCCTCACCCACCTGGCCGGCGGCGCGTCCCCGCGCGCGGTGGCCACCCTGGCGCCGGGCACCGACTGCTTCGAGGCGCTGGCCCTGGCCGCCCGCGCCACCCTGGCCTCCGGACGCACCGCGCTGCTGCTGGTGCCGGACCACCGCGACCTGCTGCGCCTGGACGCCGCCCTGGCGCGCCGCCTGCCCACCGGCGCCCACGTGCTGCTGGAGGCCGACGCCGGGCCCTCCGCCCGCTACACCGCGTTCCTGCAGGCCCTCACCGGCCGCGCCCGCGTCGTCGCCGGCACCCGCGCCGCCGTCTTCGCGCCCCTGCCGAACCTCGGCCTGCTGGCGGTGCTCGAGGACGGCGAGGACTCCCACGCCGAGCAGCGCGCCCCCTACCCCCACGCCCGAGAGGTCGCCGTCCTGCGCGCCGGCACCACCGGCGCCGCCGCCCTCTTCGCCGGGCGCACCCGCACCGCCGAGACGCAGCTGCTGCTGGAGAGCGGCTGGGCGCGCGCGGTCACCGCGCCCCGCGAGGCCGTGCGCGCCGGCGCCCCCCGCGTCGCGGTCGCCGGCACCAGCGGCCACGACGCGCAGGACCCGCTGGCCGCCGCCGCCCGCCTGCCCGGCGACGGCTGGCGCGTGCTGCGCGACGCCGTGCGCCGCGGCCCCGTCCTGGTGCAGGTGCCGCGCACGGGGTACGTGCCCGCGCTGGCGTGCCGCACCTGCCGCGAACCGGCCCGCTGCACCGCCTGCCACGGCCCGCTGGCCCTGACCGACCCCGACGCCCCGCCGTCGTGCCGCTGGTGCGGTCGCCCCGCCACCGACTGGGTCTGCCCCACCTGCGGCGACGGGCGCGTGCGCGCGGTGGTCACCGGCGCCCGCCGCACCGCCGAGGAGCTCGGGCGCGCCTTCCCCGGGGTGGACGTGCGCACCTCCGGCGGCTCGCGCGTGCTGGACGACGTGCCCGCCGAGCCGTCGCTGGTCATCGCCACCCCCGGCGCCGAGCCCGTCGCCCCGGGCGGCTACGCCGCCGCCCTGCTGCTGGACGGCTGGGCCCTGCTCTCCCGCCCCGACCTGCGCGCCCAGGAGGAGGCCCTGCGCCGCTGGGCCGCCGCCGCGGCCCTGGTGCGTCCGGCCTCTGCCGGCGGCGTCGTCGTCGTGGTGGCCGACCCGCAGGCCGCGGCCGTGCAGGCGCTGGTGCGCTGGGACCCCGCCGGCTTCGCCGAGCGGGAGCTGGCCCAGCGCGCCGAGCTGGACCTGCCTCCCGCCGCCCGCTTCGCCGGGCTCATCGGCTCCACCGCCGATGTGGCCGAAGCGGTGGGCGCCGCCCTGGCGGCCATGCCGGACGTCCCCGGGGCGCGGGTGCTCGGCCCCATCCCGCTGCCCCCGCGGCCCGGCGCCGCCGAGCAGGTGCGCACGGTGGTGCGCGTGCCCCGCCCCGCCTCGGCCGAGCTGGCGCGCGCGCTCAAGGCCGTCACCGCCGGGCGCAGCGTGCGCAAGCTGCCCGTGGTGCGGGTGCGGGTGGACCCGCAGCAGATCGGCTGAGGACGTCGACGGCGCACCCCTCGGGGCGGGCAGCGAGGGGGTCGTGCGGCTGTCGCCGCAGCTCTGGTCGGTGCTGGGTCCTGTGGTGTCGCAGGGATTTGACCCGGTGGTGGGCTGTGGTTAACGTGGTGCTCACACCGCGCGGCGGGGAGGAACGGACGGGTCACCGGCCGGTCCCTGG
>NZ_JAAALM010000593.1 GCF_009906395.1 Kineococcus indalonis | reverse complement strand
GCCAGGTGCGCTGGGCGCCGCTGTCGGTCACCGACCCCGCCGCGCTCGAGGCCGCCCTGGAGGGCGTCGACGCCGTGGTGCACCTCGGCGGCATCAGCCGCGAGGCGCCGTGGGAGGAGGTGCTCTCCGTCAACGTCGACGGCACCCGCAACCTGCTGGAGGCCGCCGTGCACCGCGGCGTGCGCCGCGTCGTGCTCGCCTCCAGCAACCACGCCGTGGGGTACCGCACGCGCGACGAGGCCGTGGACGGGCACCTGCCCGCCGACGTGCCGGTGCGCCCGGACAGCTACTACGGCTGGAGCAAGGCGGCTGTCGAGGCGCTGGGGCGCCTCTACAGCGACCGCCACGGCCTGCAGGTCGTCCTGCTGCGCATCGGCAGCTGCTTCCCCGACCCCGTCCCGCTGGGCGCTCGGGGGTTGTCGACCTGGCTGTCCGCCGACGACGCGGTGCGCCTGCTGGAGGCCGCGGTCACCGACCGCACCCCGGGCTGCTCGGTGGTGTGGGGCGTCTCGCGCAACACCCGCCGGTGGTTCAGCCTCGCCGAGGGCGAGGCGCTGGGCTACCACCCGCTGGACGACTCCGAGGGCCACGCCGCCGACGTCCTGGCGCCCGGCGAGGAACCCGACGTGCGCTCGCCGGACCTCTTCCGCGTCGGCGGGGCCGCGTTCCTGGACAACCCGCTGGGGCAGCGGAACTGACCCGCGCCGCTCACGCCCCCGCGCGCCAGGTGCGCGCGGCGGCCGCCAGCAGCTCGTGGCCGCGCCGGTCCGCCAGCCCCAGGTGGTACAGGTGCAGCTCCCCGGCGCCGGCGGCGCGCACGTCCGCCACGTGCGCGGCCAGCTCCCGCTCGCCGGGGCCGCCCAGCACGGTGACGTAGGCGCCCACCCGCGCGCCCGCGCGCGCCGCCGCGCGGACCGAGGACACCGCCGCGCGGGTCCCCGCGCCGGGCGTCCACGCCTGCAGCACCAGCACGTCCAGCGCCGGGTCGGCCAGCGCCGCCGGGCTCGCGCCGGGGTTGGCGCCGGTGGCCCACGGGTCCGCCGCGGTGTGCACCGCCACCCGCAGCGGTGCGGGCGCGGCCTGCGCGAGCGCGGCCAGCACCTGCGCGCGCAGCGCGTCGGCGGCCGCGTGCCGCACCGCCAGCACGGTCGCCGCGGTGCGCTCCCCGAGCAGCTCGGCCACCTCGCGCGCGTCGGCGGGGTCGGCCCCGCGCAGCTCGCGCACCGCGCGCCGCAGCGCGGCGACCACCTCCTCCGGGTCGGCGCCGCGCTGCGCCCACCCCTGCCGGCAGCGCGGGCAGCAGCACACCGACAGCACCCGCTCCAGCGCCGGGCCGAAGGCGCCCGCGGTCTTCTCGTGCGCGGCGTTGTGCGTGACGCCCATCGTGCCCAGCGCCTCCAGCGAGACGCCGGTGACCGGCGCCCCGCGCACCGCCTCGGCGGCCAGCCGCGCGCAGTGGTCGCGCACCTGCGCCGCGCTCGGGCACGGGGCGTAGGAGTAGCGGTCCCCGAAGCAGTTCACGACCGCCAGGTGCGGGTGCAGCGTGCCCAGGCGGGTGGAGTGCGCCAGCACCGTCCAGGCGTCCACCTCCAGGCCCGCCGCGCGCAGCCGGCCCGCGGCCTGCGCGAACGCGTCCGCGGTGCCGTCGGGCACCCGCCCGGCCACCGGCCGCAGCGGCGCCCCGGCCCACGCCTCCTCGCGCACCGGCCGGTACAGGGCCGCGTGCGGGGCCTCCACGAGCTGGTGCGCGGGGTGCAGGGGCGTGACCGCGCGGGTGGAGTGGTACGCCGCGGCCAGCGCCACCGCGTCCAGGCCCAGGGCCAGGGCGCGCTCGACGAAGGCGTCGTCGCCCAGCACGTCCCAGGGGTAGGCGTGGGCGAGCAGCCGTCCCGCTCCGGTCGGTGGCATCGTCGTCCCTCCCGCGCTGCCCGGCGGCCCCGCGCGGGGCGACCGTACACAGCCGCCCCGCGGCGGGCCGCGCAGCCCCCGGGCGCGCTCAAGGCGGGCGCGGCGCGCGCCGAGGAAGGGCGCATGGACCTCACCGCCGTGCGCGACACCGCCGACCTGTTCGACCTCTTCGACGGCTGGACGCTGCCCGACGGCGCCTGCGAGGAGTTCGGCGCGCCGCTGACCCGCGAGCAGCTCGTGGCGCGGTTCGTCGCGCGCTGCGCCGCCGAGCGCGCGCAGGCCGCCGCCGTCTGAGGCGCGGCCGCCGCCCGGGGCGCGGCGGGGGAGTTCGCGCGGTGGG
>NZ_JAAALM010000592.1 GCF_009906395.1 Kineococcus indalonis | reverse complement strand
CTCGGTCGACGGCCATGATGCAGAGGATGCGGTGGTCGGTTATCCACGATCATTCACTGTTGTCCGAGGTCGGCCCGTGTGTGACATGTCGCAGTCAGGACCGAGCTCTCTCGTCTGGATGTCACCATCCTGGCCCAGTTGGCCCCCAGCTCGGCGGCGATCCTGCCGCTGCGCGGACGCGGACGCACCGTGGGGCTGATGACCCTGTTCACTGGCCCCGACCGCGCCCCGCTCACCGCGCAGGAACTGGCCACGGCCGCCGAGGTCGCCGACCGCGCCGGTCTGGCGCTGGACGCCGCGCGTCTGTACCGCCAGCAGCGCGACCTGGCCGCCGCCCTGCAACGCTCCCTGCTGTCCGAACCCCCCGAGCCGGACCACGGGCAGATCGTGGTGCGCTACACCCCCGCCGCCGAGGCCGCCCAGGTGGGCGGGGACTGGTACGACGCGTTCATGCAGCCGAACGGTGCCACGGTGCTGGTCATCGGTGACGTCATCGGCCACGACACCCAGGCCGCAGCGGCCATGAGCCAGGTCCGCACCATCGTGCGCTCCATGGGTGCCCTGGGGGATGAGTCCCCCGCCCGGATCCTGACCAACGCCGACCAGGCGATGGCCAACCTGCAGGTCGAGACCACCGCCACCGCCATTGCCGCCCGCCTGGAGCAGACCCTGGATGAGCGTGAGCAGGGGGTGACCCGGCTGCGGTGGTCCAACGCCGGGCACCCCCCGGCGATGGTCATCCACCCCGACGCCAGCGTGGTCCCGCTGCTGGGGCTGCACAGCGACCTGCTGCTGGGGGTGCTCCCCGGAACCCCACGCAAGGACTCCGAAGTCGTCCTGGATCGCGGGGCCACCGTCCTCCTCTACACCGACGGCCTCGTCGAGCGCCGCGACCAGTCCCTGGCGCAGGGGCTGGAGAAGCTGCAGAGCGTTCTGGCGGAGCTGGCCGCCGGCGGCGGGGACCTGGACAGACTTGTCGATGACCTGCTGTTCCGGATGCTGCCGGCCCAGCCCGAAGACGATGTCGCGGTGATCGCGGTGCGCCTGCACCGCCAAGTCCGTCCCCGCCCCGCTGAAGCCGGCCCGCAGCGGATCCCGCCGCACGTCCCGGCCGAACCCGACTCCGCCGTCTGATCCACCTGTCCAGAAGACTGGGTCAAGCTCCAACCTTAGGGACCTCGGGGACTGGGGGATCACCTCGGCGGCCGCGAACGGCTCGATGAGCGATTCCTGGTCGAGCGTTCCCACGACCTGCTCGCCCTCACGTCGCGCCCGGGCCGAGGCCCACGTCGACGCCCGCTCCAACGGCGATGAGTCCGGGGCCATCACGCTGGCCTTCGGCAACGTTCTCGCCAGCTACCAGATCCGCAAGGCTCACGCACACGGTTTCGTCATGCAAGCGGGTCAGACTCGGCACTACACCCTGATCACCCATGATGCCGCCGGGTCCTGCGGGCGCACGGGCTTCACGATCAACAACGAGGTGCACCGTTCCCGGCGGTCTGCGCAGTGGGCCGCGGGCAAGGCCTGGCACCCGTGCCCGCGGCATGAGAGCGTCCCGGGCCCGCGCGTAGGCCGCCGAGTTGGTCCTCCTGTTCTCCTCACCTCGTCCTATCGGTCAGCGCTCGCGGACTACTGGCCGCAGGCGTTGGTGATGTGCATCGAGGTTCAAGCCGTGGGTGCGTTCTGGTGCGCGGGCGCGGGCGCAGGCGCGGTGGCGCTGACCGCGGGGCTGAGGCTGGAAGCGGTGAGAGAGGCCTCGTGTCCGGCGATCCAGTCCAGGGTGATCGCGGCGACGTCGTGCCAGCCGGAGTCGATGGTCAGGGAGTGTCCCCGTTCTTCGATGACCTGGTAGTCGGTGATGGAGGGGTTGCCGGCGTACAGCTTCAGCACCGCCTCGGTGACTGATCGAGGCACCGTGTGGTCTTCGGTGCCCGAGATGAGCAGCAGCGGTCCGCGGACGGCGTCGTGGTCGACAGTGGCGGGGGAGTGGCGGGTGAAGTTCGCGGTGGCGTCCTCGAAGAGGGGCCGCCCCGGCCCGGGGATGGTCCACTGCGCGTGCAGCGCGTCGGATTCCTCCTGGCTCACGGCGTTGCCGAAGCTGTAGCGGAACTGCTCAGCCGTCAGGGTGAAGCGTCACGGCTTTGATGCCGTCTTCATGTGGGGCACGACTCCGGGATGGAGGCGTTGAGGTCAGCGTAGTGGGCGGCCTCCGCCTCGGCCGGTGGGCGGTAGCCCAGCCGAGAGTGCAGCCG
>NZ_JAAALM010000591.1 GCF_009906395.1 Kineococcus indalonis | reverse complement strand
ACCTTCCAGGGCGCCGCCCCCGTGCGCATCGCCGACGTCCTCACCGACCCGCGCTTCGGGCACGGGCGCACCAGCGGCCTGCCCCCCGGCCACGTGCCCGTGCGCAGCTACCTCGCCGTGCCCGTCACCTCCACCGGCGACCGCGTCATCGGCGCCCTGCTCCTGGGCCACGGCGAACCCGGCCGCTTCGACGAGGAGGCCGAGGCCGTCGCCGTGGCCGCCGCCCGCGGCGCCGCCACCGCCGTGGACAACGCCCTGCTGCTGGGCGCGCACCGCGCCGCCCGCGAGCTCGCCGAGGAGCGCGGGGCCGCCGCCGAGGCCGCCGCCGCCCGTACCGCGCTGCTGCAGTCCATCACCGCCCTGCTGTCCACCAGCGCCACCACCGCCGACATCACCGCCTGCGTCCCGCGCGCGGTCGCCGAGGCCGCCGGCTGCACCTCCGCCGCCCTGTACCTCGCCGACCGCCCCCGCGGCCGGCTCGTCGGGCACGGCCACCCGCCGGCGCCCCCCGAGCTCGCCGCGACCCTGGGCACCCTGGACCTGCACGGCGACGACTCCGTCGCCCGCGCCGTGCGCACCGGCCGCCCCGTGGTGGTGCGCGACGTCGTCGCCGAACCCCTCGGCGACCCGGACCTGGTGCTGCCGTGGCCCACCCTGTCCACCGTCGCGGTGCCGCTCGTGGACCGCGACGGCACCGTGCTCGGCGCCCTCGTCGTCAACCGCGACGCCGTCGACCCCGACGACGACGACGTCGAGCTGTTCGCCAGCGTCGCCGCGCAGGTCGCGCTCGCCCTGGAGCGCGCCCGCCTCCTCGACGCCGAGCGCGCCGCCGGCGAGGAGCTCGCGCGCTCCCTCAGCGCCCTCACCGAGCTCGCCCGCACCCTGCAGCGCGGCCTGCTGCCCCGGCGCCTGCCCGCCCTGCAGCGCGTCGACGTCGCCGTGCGCCACCAGCCCGCCGTCGTCGGCGCCGAGGTCGGCGGCGACTGGTACGACGCCGTCGCCCTCGACGACGACGTCGTCTTCGTCATCGGCGACGTGCAGGGCCACAACACCACCGCCGCCGGGCTCATGGGCCAGCTGCGCACCGCCGTGCGCGCCTACCTCACCGAGGGCCACGGCCCCGCCGCCGCCCTGGAGCGCACCAACCGGCTGCTCGCCGAGCAGACCGAGGAGCTCTTCGCCACCTGCTGCGTGGTGCGCCTGGACCAGGGCTCGGGCACCGTCACCGTCGCCACCGCCGGGCACCCCGCCCCGCTGGCCGCCGACGAGCGCGGCCTGCGCGAGCTGACCGCCGACCCCGGCCCGCCGCTGGGCGTGGACCCCGCGGCCGCCTTCCCCGCCACCACCCACCGCCTGCACGGGCGCAGCCGCGTCGTGCTCTACACCGACGGCGTCGTGGAGTCCCGCGCCGACCAGCTCGAGGGCGGCGCGCTGGCCCTGCGGCGCACCGTGCGCGACAGCACCGCCGCGGACCCCGGCATCACCTGCGAGCAGCTCGCCGACCGCATCACCGCCGGCATCCCGCACCGCCTCGACGACGACGCCGCCATGCTGGTCCTGGAGTACCGCGGGCCCACCGCCCAGCTGGAGGAGGCCTGGCTGCCGCTGCCCGGCGACGTGCGCGCCGTCGCCCAGGCCCGCGCCTTCCTGCGCACCGCCCTGAGCGCCTGGGACGCCGACGCGCTGCTCGACGAGGCCGAGCTCGTCCTCAGCGAGCTGGTCACCAACGCCCTCGTGCACACCGACGCCCCCGGCGCCGTCCTGCTGCGCTACGACCGCGGGGCGCGGCGGCTGACGGTCAACGTGCACGACCGCTCCACCCGCCACCCCCTGGAGCGCCACGCCGGCCCCGAGGCCCTCGGCGGCCGCGGCCTGGGCATCGTCCAGGCCGTCGCCGACTCCTGGGGCGTCTCCGTCGCCGGCGACGGCAAGACCGTGTGGGCCGAGCTGGCCGTGGAGGAGGGGGCCTGACGCCCGCGCGGGCGCCCCGCGCACGAGGAGGGTCCGGGCGGTGCACACTGGAGGTGCTTCCCGGAACACGACACCGCACGACCACCGTGCACCGTTGGAGGTTCACGTGCCCGACCTCAGCAGCGAAGAGCGCGCCGTCCTGGAGCACCTGCGCACCTGGTACCGCACGCACCGCGGAGCGCTGCCCGCCGCCGACGTCGCCGCCGCCACCGGCCTGCCCACCGCCGCGGTGTGCGCCGCCGCCGGCGTCCTGGAGGTCGCGGCGGGCGTGCGCACCTACCACCGGCGCCCCGAGGCACCCCGCCCTCGCCAGAGC
>NZ_JAAALM010000590.1 GCF_009906395.1 Kineococcus indalonis | reverse complement strand
GCGGCGGGTGGGCGCCGGCGACCCGCGACCGCGCTGGCAGCGGGCCGCGGCGGCCGCGGCGCTGCTGCGCGCGGCGGGCACCGACCCGTGCCGGGCGCTGGCCCTGGCGGCGCGCGAGCGCGCCGTCGACGGCGACGTGCACGTGCGCGCCGGGGGCGCCGACCCGGACACCGCCGCGCTGCGGCACGCGCTGCGCGTGTGGGCGGTGCTGCGCGCCGCCTCCGCCGGCGGGGTGGCCCCGTCCGCGCGCGACGCCGAGCGCTACGTGCGCGAGCAGCGCTCCAGCGCCGTGCTGCTGGGCGCCGAGCCGGACGACCTGCCCGGCTCGGTGGCCGAGGTCGACGCCGACGTCGAGCACGTGCGGCGCGAGGCCGCCGGGGAGCGGGCGCTGGGCGCCGTGGGCGCGCAGGGCGGGGCGCGCCGCCGCGCGGTGCCGTTCCCGCCGCTGGGCGGGGCCCCGCCGCCGTGGCTGCGCGCGGACGCGCTGGCGGTGGCGCTGCTGCCCGGGTGGGCGCGCGAGCTGCTCGGCGGGGCGCCGCACGCGCCCGGGCCCGACGAGCTGGGCGCGGCCCTGGCGGCGCTGGGGCCGCTGTGAGGACCGGCCGGTTCAGGCCGTGCCGGTGACGAAGGCGCGCACCGCGTCGGCCACCAGCTGCACGGCGATGGCCGACAGCAGCAGACCCGCCACGCGCGTGACGAGCAGCACGCCGGAGTCGCCCAGGACGCGGTGCACGAGCCCGGCGAAGCGCATCGCCAGGTAGAGCGTGACGTGCACGGTCACGACGCCGGCGGCGATGGCCAGGTGGTCGTCCCAGCCGCGCGACTGCTGCACGTAGACCATCGTGGCGACGATGGCGCCCGGGCCGGCCAGCAGCGGGGTGCCCAGCGGCACCAGGGCCACGTTGACGCCGACGGTGGAGGTCGGCTCGTCGCCCTTGCCGGTGAGCAGCTCCAGGGCGATGAGCAGCAGCAGCAGCCCGCCGGCGGCCTGCAGGGCGGGCAGGCTGATGTGCAGGTAGTCCAGGATCCGCTGGCCGAAGAGCGCGAAGGCGACGATGACGCCGAGGGCCACGAGGACGGCCTGGCGGGCCGCGCGCGAGCGCTCCGCGGCCGTGAAGGGGGCGGTCAGGCCGAGGAAGATCGGCACCGTCCCCAGCGGGTCCATGATGACGAACAGGGTGACGAAGGTCTCGCCGAAGAGCTGCCAGTTCACGCGCCGCGGACCTCGCGGGCCGCGGCGGCGCCGCGGGCGCGCGACTCGATCTCCTGCAGCACCTCCGGGGCGGTGGTGTTCTCGCCCAGGAGGTTGCGCTTGCCGGTGCCGTGGTAGTCGCTGGAGCCGGTGACGAGCAGGTCCAGGGAGCGGGCGAGCTCGCGCAGGTGGCGGCGCTCGTCCTCGCTGTGGTCGCGGTGGTCGACCTCCACGCCGAGCAGGCCGGCGCCCACCATGGCCTCCACGTCGGCGTCGCCGACGCAGCTGCCGCGCTTGGAGGCGGCCGGGTGGGCCAGCACGGGCACCCCGCCGGCGGCGCGCACCAGGGCGATCGCCCGCAGCGGGTCCGGCGCGGTGTGCGGCACGAAGTAGGGGCTGCGGCCGGAGAGCAGCGTGGCGAAGGCCTCGTCCCGGTCCGCGACGACGCCGGCGGCCACGAGGGCGTCGGCGATGTGCGGGCGGCCGATGGTGGCCTCGCCGTGCACGTGCGCGAGGACGTCCTCCCAGCACAGGCCGGTCTCGGCGGTCATCCGCTCCACCATGCGCCGCGCGCGGGTGCGCCGGGAGGTGCGGGAGGCGTCGAGCATGGCCTCCAGGGCCGGGTCGGCGGGGTCGTGCCAGTAGGACAGCAGGTGCACGGAGACCCCGCGCAGCAGGCAGCTGACCTCCATGCCGGGCACGACGCGCACCCCCAGGCGCTCCCCGGCGGCCAGCGCCTCGGCCCAGCCGTCGGTGGTGTCGTGGTCGGTGAGGGCCACGACGTCCAGGCCGGCCCGGGCGGCGGAGCCGACGACCCCGGAGGGTGGTTCGGTGCCGTCGGACGCGGTGGAGTGCGTGTGCAGGTCGATGCGCACCGGACGAGCTTACCGACCGGCGGGACCGCTCCCGCGCACGCTGCGTGACGGTGCCGCGGTGCTCACGCCCACTGCACGCGCGGTGACATCGCCCCGCACGGCACGTCCGGGGGGTGCTCGCGCTGGCGCAGGTCGATCAGCTCCAGGTCCTCCAGCAGGGTGGCCCCCGCCGCGGCCGGCCACAGCAGCGCCCACAGCCACACGCCGCCCGCCTCCCCCACCAGC
>NZ_JAAALM010000058.1 GCF_009906395.1 Kineococcus indalonis | reverse complement strand
TCGTGGACCCACGCCCCCTCGTCACCGCGGTCGTCGCCCCCGGCGCGCTGGCCGACCTGCGCACGGCCCGCGAGGTCCTCCAGCGCGCCGCGGCCGCGCGCGGCGCCGGCGCGGAGCTGCTCGCCCCCGCCGACGGCGAGGGCCTGCGCGCGGCGGTGGCCCGGGCCGCGGCCGCCGGGGAGTTCCTGCTGCTGCCGGCCGACCCCGCCGACCTCGACGCGACGGACCTGCCGCTGGACGGTGCCCGCGTGCTGCGCGTGGACCCCGACCACCGCCCGCGCGACGCCTCGGCGGCCGTGCGCCGGCACCTGCGCGGGCGCGGCCTGGACGGGCTGCGCTTCGCCGTGGACGCCTGGTGGTTCCGCACCGCCTCCCCCGCGAGCACCCACCCCTACGGCGCCGACCGCGACCAGCGCGCGGACCTGCGCCTGCCCGGCGGGGAGCCCCCGCCCGGCGGGTTCCCCGTGGCGGTCCTCGTGCACGGCGGCTACTGGCGCTCGCACTGGGAGGCGGACCTGATGGAGGCGGCCGCCGCGGACCTGACCGCGCGCGGGGTGGCGACGTGGAACGTGGAGTACCGGCGCCCGGCCGAGCACGGCTGGGACGCCACGACCGCCGACGTCGCCGCCGCGCTGGCGGCCCTGCCCGGCACCGGCGCACCGCTGGACCTGCGCCGCGTGGTCCTGCTGGGCCACTCCGCGGGCGGGCAGCTCGCGGTGCGCCTGGCCGCCGACGTCGCCGCCGACCCCGCCGCCCCGGTGCGCCCGGCGCTGACGGTCTCCCTGGCCGGCGTGCTGGACCTGCTGACCGCCGACCGCCGCCGGCTGGGTGCGGGCGCGGTGCGCGCCGCCCTGGGCGGTGCGCCCGAGGAGCTGCCGCGGGTGTACGCCGCCTCCAGCCCCCTGGCGCGCCTGCCGGTCGGCGCGCCGCTGGCGGTGGTGTGCGGTCGGCAGGACGACGTGGACCTGCTCGACCTCAGCCGCGCGTTCGCCGCCGCCGCGCAGCGCGCCGGCGACGACGTGGTGCTCGTCGAGGGCGAGGGCGACCACTTCTCGGTCGTCGACCCGGCCTCGGCGATCTGGCCCTCGGTCGTGGAGCTCGTGGCGCGCGTGTGACCGCGCCGCGGGCGGCGCCGCGCGCGCCGGGCGGCTGGCAGCATGAACGGGTCGCCGCACCCGAGGAGAGACCGTGACCGACACCGACGTGACCCCGGCCGCCGCCGGCACCGACTGGCGCCGGCGGGCGGCCGAGCTGGACGCGGCCGACCCGCTGGCGTGGGCGCGCGAGGAGTTCCTCCTGGACGCCGCCCCCGGGGTGGTCTCCTACCTGGACGGCAACTCCCTGGGGCGCCCGCTGCGCGCCACCGCGCAGCGCATGGCCTCCTTCGTGCACGACGAGTGGGGCGGGCGGCTCATCCAGGGCTGGACCGACGACGGCAGCGGGCGCGGCGGCTGGATGGACTGGCCCGAGGTCGTCGGCGACCAGCTCGGCCGCGTCGCGCTCGGCGCCCGGCCCGGGCAGGCCGTCGTCGGGGACTCCACGACCGTGCTGTTCTACAAGCTGGCCCGCGCGGTCGTCGACGCGGCGGCGCGGGAGGGGCGCACCGAGGTCGTCACCGACACCGACAACTTCCCCACCGACCGCTACGTCCTGGAGGGCATCGCCGCCGAGCGCGGCCTGAGCGTGCGCTGGGTGCGCACCGACCCCGCCCACGGGATCACCGTGGAGCAGGTGCGCGAGGCCGTCGGCGAGCGCACCGCGCTGGTGACCTTCAGCCACGTCGCCTACCGCTCCGGGCACCTGGCCGACGCCCCCGCGATCACCGCGGCGGCGCACGAGGCCGGGGCGCTGGTGCTGTGGGACCTGTCGCACTCGGTGGGCTCGGTGCCGCTGGAGCTGGACACCTGGGGCGTGGACGCCGCCGTGGGCTGCACGTACAAGTACCTCAACGGGGGGCCGGGCGCGCCGGCGTTCGGCTACCTCGCCGCCCGCCACCAGGGCCGGCTGCACCAGCCCGTGCAGGGCTGGATGGGCCACGCCGAGCCGTTCACGATGGGCCCGGGGTACTCGCCGGCCGCGGGCGCGCGCTCCCTGGTCTCCGGCACCCCGCCGGTGCTGGCGATGGTGCCGGTGCGCGCCGGGCTGGACCTGCTGGAGCGCGCCGGGATCGAGGCGGTGCGCGCCAAGTCCGAGCTGCTCACGGCGTTCGCGCTGGAGCTGGTCGACGACCTGCTCGCCGGGCACGACGTCGAGGTGGCCTCCCCGCGCGAGGCGCAGCGCCGCGGCGGGCACGTGACCGTGCGCCGCGCCGACCTGCGCGCCGTCAACGAGCGGCTCTGGGCCGACGGCGTGGTCCCCGACTTCCGCGCCCCCGACGGCATCCGGCTCGGGATGGCGCCGCTGTCCACCAGCTTCACCGAACTCCTCGAGGGCGTCGTGCGGCTGCGCCGCGCCGTCGTGCGCAGCGGGGGGCAGCGGTGAGCGGGGAGGCGAACACCCGCCCCGTCGAGGGCGGCGTCGTGCGCGACTTCACCCGCGAGATGTCCTACGGCGCCTACCTGCACCTGGACGAGCTGCTGGCCGCCCAGCACCCGTTGAGCGTGCCCGAGCACCACGACGAGCTGCTCTTCATCGTGCAGCGCCAGACCAGCGAGCTGTGGCTGAAGCTGGTCCTGCACGAGCTGCGCTCGGCCACGACGGCCCTGGCCGGCGACGACCTGAAGGTCGCCCTGAAGAACATCGCCCGCGTCAAGCACGTCCAGCGCACCCTCACCGAGCAGTGGTCGGTGCTGGCCACCCTCACCCCCACCGAGTACGCGCAGTTCCGCGGCTTCCTGGCCTCCTCCTCCGGCTTCCAGTCCCACCAGTACCGCGCGGTGGAGTTCGTGCTGGGCAACAAGAACGCCGCGGTGCTGGACGTGTTCGCCCACGACGCCGCCGCGCACGCCGAGCTGGACGGGCTGCTGCACGCCCCCAGCCTGTACGACGAGTTCCTGCGCCTGCTCGCCCGCCGCGGGCACGCCGTGCCCGAGGAGGTCCTCACCCGCGACGTGACCCGCGCGCACGTGCACACCCCCGCCCTGGTGCCGGTGCTGCGGCGCGTCTACGAGCGCGCCGAGGACTTCTGGGAGGAGTACGAGGCGTGCGAGGAGCTGGTGGACCTGGAGGACAACTTCCAGCTGTGGCGGTTCCGGCACCTGAAGACCGTCGAGCGCACCATCGGCTTCAAGCGCGGCACCGGCGGCTCGAGCGGCGTGGCCTTCCTGGCCAGGGCGCTGGAGCTGACGTTCTTCCCCGAGCTGTACGCCGTGCGCACCGTGATCGGCACCTGAGGCCGCTGGCGGCGACGCCGCAGGGGTTGCCGCCGCGCACCGCCCCGGCCGCGGGTGGCGGGTCTACCGGGCGCAGGGGCGCTCGGGCACACTCGGCCCGTGGATCGTCAGGGGTTCGGCGCGGCGGTGCGCCACCTGCGGGAGGGCACGGCCCCCGCGGCCGTCGGGCTGCCGGCGGGCCGCCGCCGGGTGCGCGGGCTGCGGCGCGAGGAGCTCGGTGAGCTGGCGGGGATGTCCGCGGACTACGTGCGCCGGCTGGAGCAGGGGCGCAGCCACCCCTCCGCCGGCGTGGTGAACGCCCTCGCGCGGGCGCTGCGGGTCGGGCGGGCGGACTACGAGCGGTTGTGCGCGCTGGCCGGGTACGCCGCCGCGGACGGGCAGGTGCCCACCGACCTCGGCCGGGGCGCGACGCGGCTGCTGGAGCGGTTCCCGGACACCCCCATGATCGTCTCCGACGCGGCGATGAACGTCGTGGCGGTCAACAGCGCGTTCCTGGCGCTGGAGCACTGGGACCTCACCGGGGACCGCTGGGAGTGGAACGTCGCCTGGCGCACGTTCTGCGACCCGTTCGACGCCTTCAAGCAGTCCGCGGCCGACGCGGACGACCACGAGGCGGTCCTCGTGGCCCGCCTGCGCAGCTCGGTGCTGCGCTACCCCGCCGACGCCCCGCTGGCCGCCCTGGTGGACGACCTGCGCACCCGCAGCCGCCCGTTCGACACCCTGTGGCGCGCCCCCCGGCCGGTGGCGGCCTACGAGAGCAGCGCGACGTTCACCCAGTCCGACGGGGGCTCGGTCACGCTCGTCGGGAACCTCCTCGCCCTGCCCGGCGACGACCTGGCGGCCGTGGTGCTGACCGCGGCGCCGGGCTCGGACGACGAGGCCCGGCTGGCGGAGCTGGTCGCCGCGAGCGAGGGGCGGGCCGTCGTCGAGGTGGGCCAGGAGGTGGGCCAGGAGGTGGGCCGAGCCGGCCCAGGCTGAGCGCGCCGGGACCTGCGAGCTTCGGTGTCGTCCCCAGGACCGCGGACCGGATCCGCGGAGCACCTCGGGGGACCTCACAGGAGCAGGTGCATCGATGAAGGCAGTGCGCTTCCACCAGGTCGGCGGACCCGAGGTCCTGCAGCACGAAGAGGTCGAGCAGCCCGTCCCGGGGGCCGGGGAGGTCCTGGTGCGGGTGGCGGCCTCGGCGTTCAACGCCGCCGACGACGGCATGCGGGCGGGGTTCCTGCCCATCCCCGTGCAGCTGCCGCACGTGCCCGGCTACGACGTCTCCGGCACCGTCGACGCGCTCGGCGAGGGCGTGGCGGGCCTCGCGGTCGGCGACGCGGTCATCGGGTTCCTGCCGATGGGACGCGACGGCGGTGCGGCGCAGCACGTCGTCGCACCGGCCGAGGCGCTGGTCGCGGCGCCCGCGAGCGTCCCGCTGGCCGACGCCGCCGCCCTGCCGTCGGTGGCGCTGACGGCCTGGCAGGCCCTGTTCGACGAGGGTGGGCTGCGGGCGGGTCAGCGGGTGCTGATCGTGGGCGCGGGAGGCGTGGTGGGCAAGTACGCCGTCGCGCTGGCCAAGCGCGCCGGCGTGCACGTGGTGGCCACCGCCAGCCCGCGCAGCGCCGACGCCGTGCGCGCCGCCGGCGCCGACGAGGTCGTCGACCACACCCGCACCGACCTGCTCGACGCCGTCGAGGAGCAGGTGGACGTGCTGCTCAACCTCGCACCCCTGGACCCCGAGCGGTTCGGCGCCCTGGTGGCGCTGGTGCGCGACGGCGGTGCGGTCGTCAGCACCACCGCGTTCACCCCCACCCCGGGCGACGAGTCCCGCGGCGTGCGGGCGCTCACCGTCTTCGTGCGCCCGCACCGCGAGCGCCTGGCGGAGCTGGTGTCCCTGGTGGACGAGGGGGCCCTGCACGTCGAGGTCACCCGCCGCATCGCGCTGGCCGAACTGCCCGCCCTGCACGCGGAAGCCG
The DNA here is from genome assembly GCF_009906395.1 of Kineococcus indalonis. Classification (GTDB taxonomy): domain Bacteria; phylum Actinomycetota; class Actinomycetes; order Actinomycetales; family Kineococcaceae; genus Kineococcus; species Kineococcus indalonis. Next base: position 7,265 of record NZ_JAAALM010000058.1, on the reverse strand, counting down.
CCGCCGGCCGCATCCCCGGCAAGGTCGTCGTCCTGCCCGAGTGAGGCCCGCGCGGGAACCGCACGCGGCCGGTGACCGGCGTCCCCGCACCCGGCGAGCCGGGCGCGGGGACGCCGCCGCGGGTCCCGGAGGTGGGCGCGGTGCGTTCAGCCCAGCGGCGCGAAGCTGTGCGGCCTGGCCCGCACGGCGGCGCGGGCGGCGGCGCCGAGCCCCTCGTCGTCGAGCACGCAGGAGGCGTCGACCTGTTCCTCGGCCGCGCCCCAGCGCGCCTCGTCGTCGGGCGTCGGCGCCAGTTCCTCGTGCCGGCGCCGCGCCGCGTCGACGGTGGCGGCCACGTCGTCCAGGCCGAGGAAGCGGTAGGCCTGCAGCACCCGCGGCAGCGGGTGCTCGGGGTCCTCGCGGTGGTTCTGCACCGCGTCGAACAGCCCGCCGTTCACGACGCTGCCGTGGAACGTCAGCGCGACGTGCAGGGCCGCGTCGCCCTCGTGGGTCCGGACCGCCGGCGAGTCCCACCGGCAGGCGCGGTTCCACAGGGCGTCGAAGTCGTCGTCGAGCACGGGACGACGGTAGCGGCGCGCAGCTCGTCGCCGGGGCGGGCCCCGGCGCGGTCCTGGACCCCCGCCTCGGTCATGCCCGGAGGCCACCCGCGCCCGGTGAGCGCCGGGAGGAGCGCGGGGGGCGCCGCGGCCGGTGCGGGAGGGTCCCGCGCGCCCGCCGGCCGTCAGCCGCTCACGCGGTCCGGGCGGTAGCGCACCCGGTGCGCGAGCACGGCGTGCGCGAGGGTGGACAGCGCCCACAGCCCGAGCACGGCGAACCACCACCCGGGCAGCGCACCGGACCCCGAGGACGCGGCCTGCACCGTCGCGGCCGTCACCGACAGGACCAGGACGTTGGTGCCCGCGCCGAGGACGAGCACGTCCTCGCGCAACCGGCGGCGCAGCTCCCCCTCCCGACCGGCCTCGATCCACCACTGCCCGTGGGGGACGTTCAGCCACTGCGCGGGCGTCCGCGGCACCCACCGCGCCAGCAGCGCGAACAGCCCGGACGTGCCGGCGGTGAGCAGGGCCAGGAACGTGACGGCCGCCGCGCGCGAGCTCCACGCGTCGGCCCCGCCGTCCGCGGCGAAGTGCGTCGGGACCCGTTCCGGCAGCAGCAGCGCCGCGACCACGACGGCCGCCGCGGCGAGCGCGGCGGTCGCGGTGAAGGCCAGGGGTGCGGCGCCGCGGGGCACGGTCCCGACCCTACGGGGTCCCCCGCGGTGCCCCGGGGTCCCCCGCGGTGCTCAGTAGGTGCGCGCCTCGACCTGCTCGGGGGTGACGGTGCGGTCGAAGACGTCGCCGCGCACGATCGTCTCGGCGGGCACGGGCCGGCCGGCGGCCACGCGGCGCAGCACCCCGGCGAGCTGCTCGCCGAAGTCCGGGTCGCACTCCACGACGAGGTCGAGGTCCCCGGCGGCCAGCGCCCGCAGCCCCTGGCGGGTGGCGTCGACGGAGACGACGCGCACGTCCACGCCGGGCCGGCGGCCGGCGGCGCGCACCGCCTCCACGGCGCCCAGGGCCATGTCGTCGTTGTGGGCGAAGACGAGGTCCACGTCGGGCCAGGCCTCCAGGGCCGCGGCCGTCACGTCGCGCCCGCCGGCGCGGGTGAAACCCCCCGTGGCGGCGCCGACGACCTGGTCGCCGGCGAGGGCGTCGAAACCCTCCTGCCGGCCCACCTGCGCGCCGGAGCCCAGGGTGCCCTGCAGCTCGAACACCCGCGCCCCGGGGGCGTTGCGGCGCACCCAGCGCCCCGCGCGCCGGCCCTCGGAGCGGAAGTCGGCGCCGATGCGCGTGGCGTAGGCGTCGGGCAGGGCGGTGGTGATCCCGCGGTCGACGAGCACGACGGGCACGTCCGCGTCGGCGGCCTCGCGCAGCACCTCGTCCCAGCCGTCCTCCACGACCGGGGAGAAGGCCACGACGTCGACGTCGTCGGCGATGAAGCGGCGCAGGGCGGCGATCTGCCCCTCCTGCTTCTGCTGGTCGTCGCTGAGCTCCAGCTCGAAACCGTGCTCGGGGGTGAGGGCGGCGCGCACGGAGGCGGTGTTCGCGGCGCGCCAGCTGCCCTCGGCGCTGAGCTGGGAGTAGCCCACGCGCACCGCGTCGCCGGCGGTGTCGTCCCCGCCGCCGCACGCCGCCGGCGTCAGCGCGACCACCGCCGCCAGCACCGCCGGCAGCAGTCCCCGCACCCCTCGTCGCACCACCGCGCACCTCCCGGCCCGCCATCGGCGTCCGCCGCGGCGACCTTGAGCGGTGCGCGCACGGCCGGTGGCGGTGGTGGTCGTCCCGGCGCAGCGGTGCGGCGGTGCTCGCGGACGGCGTGCGGCCGGACCGCGGTCGCGACCCTGACCTACGTCTACTCCGACTCCACGGCCGTCCTCGGCCCGCTCGCCGCCTACGCCGAGCCGCACTGCTACGACCTGTGCGCCGAGCACGCCGAGCGCCTGACCGCCCCGCGCGGCTGGGAGGTCGTGCGCCTGGCGCCGGAGCTGGTGGAGGCCGCCAGCCGGCACGACGACCTGCTCGCCGTCGCCGACGCGGTGCGCGACCAGCCCGCCGGCCCGCGCCCCGTGGTCGACCCCGACGCCCCGGCGCCCCGCGACCGGGCCGCGACCGGCTCGCGACCGGGCCGTGACCGGGGCGGCGCGCGGGTGCGCCGCGGCGGCGCGCGCCCGGGGCGCTCGGTACCCTGCGCCGGTGACCACGCCCCGGGCGCACCGCAGGCGCCGTCGAGTGCGGCGCGACCGGCACGGCCGCGGCCTGCGCGGCCCGCTGCTGCCGGCCTCGCTGCCGGCCGCGCGCACCCGCGCGGAGCGCTTCGACGACCTCGTGCTGGACGCCGTGGAGCTGCTGGAGCGGCGCTGGGCCGAGCAGCTCGCCGGGGTGGAGTTCGCCGTCGAGGAGGTGCCGCCCTCGGACCCGGCCCCCTGGGAGGACGAGGTCGTGCCGCTGGGGCGGCTGTTCCCCGCGGACGCCTCCGGCCCGGCACGGGTGGTGCTGTACCGGCGCCCCGTCGAGACGCGCGCCGGCGGCGAGGACCTGGAGGACCTGGTGGCCGACGTCGTGGTGGAGCAGGTGGCGCACCTGCTGGGGCTGGACCCCGAGGAGGTGGACCCGCGCTACGGCGGGGACGACGGGGACTGACCCGCCCGGCGCGGGCCGGGCGGCGGGGCTCAGATGGCGCGGCGCTTGAGGCGGCGGCGCTCCCGCTCGGACAGCCCGCCCCAGATGCCGAAGCGCTCGTCGTTGGCCAGGGCGTACTCCAGGCACTCCTGGCGCACCTCGCAGCCCTGGCACACGCGCTTGGCCTCGCGGGTGGAGCCGCCCTTCTCGGGGAAGAACGCCTCGGGGTCGGTCTGCGCGCACAGGGCCAGCTCCTGCCAGCCCGGGTCCTCCGGGGTCAGGCCGGACAGGCCGGTGGGCGGCCCGACGGCCGGGTCGGGCAGGCTCGTCACGAGCCGCAGCTCGGGGCGGCCGTGCGGCTCGTGCTCCTCGGGGCGCACGGTGCCGCCCTCCTGGTCGCGGTGCTGGACGTCGATCTCCACTGGGCAGCCCCCACAGCCTCGGTCTGTCACTACCGGTGACGCGACGGTCACGCAAGACCACCACTGGTGGAATTACACGCGTGTCGTCCTCACTAGTCAAGCCCGGCGTGGTATCACCCCCGCCCCGAGGGCCCCAGGGGCCTCCCCCGCACCACCGGCGCGCCCGCCGCGCTCACCCGTCCGGCCCACCCCGGGCACCCGCGCGGGTGCCCGGCGGCACCGCCGGCGGGGCTGCGAGCATGGCCCGGTGAGCCCCACCACCGCACCCCTGCGCGTCACGGCCCTCGCCGGCGGCGTCGGCGGCGCGCGCTTCCTGCGCGGCCTGCTCGCCGCCCTGCGCTCCAGCGCCGACCCCGCCCGCCGCGACGCGGAGGTCACCGTCGTGGTCAACACCGCCGACGACGTGACCCTGCACGGCCTGCGCATCAGCCCCGACCTGGACTCCGTGATGTACACGCTCGGCGGCGGCATCGACGAGGTGCGCGGGTGGGGCCGCGACGAGGAGACCTCCGGGGTGGCCGACGAGCTGGCCCGCTACGGGCGCACCCCCACCTGGTTCACCCTGGGGGACAAGGACATCGCCACCCACCTCGTGCGCACCCAGGCCCTGGCCGAGGGCCGCACCCTCTCCCAGGCCACCGCCGAGCTGTGCCGGCGCTGGCGCCCCGGCGCCCGCCTGCTGCCGATGACCGACGACGTCGTGGAGACCCACGTCGACCTGGCCGTCGTGCCCGAGGCCGAGCGCGCCGCCCACGACGGCGAGGCCGGCGGGCGGCGCGTGCACTTCCAGGAGTGGTGGGTGCGCCTGCACGCCGCCGTGCCCGCGCTGGCCATCGAGCCCGTCGGCGCGGCGGACGCCCGCCCCGCCCCCGGCGTGCTGGAGGCGCTGCGCGGGGCCGACGTCGTCGTGCTGCCGCCCAGCAACCCGGTGGTCTCCATCGGCTCGGTGCTGGCCGTGCCCGGCGTGCGCGAGGCGCTGCGCGCCACCGCCGCCCCCGTCGTGGGCGTCTCCCCCGTCATCGGCGGCGCGCCCGTGCGCGGCATGGCCGACGCGTGCCTGGCGGCCATCGGGGTGCCCACCACCGCCGCCGCCGTCGCCGGGCTGTACGCCGACTTCCTCGACGGCTGGCTGATCGCCGAGGGCGACGAGGCCCCCGCGCCCGGTCCGCGCCCGCTGGCGGTGCGCCGCCGCCCGCTGCTGATGAGCGACCCCGCGGCCACCGCCGCCCTCGCCGGGGCCGCCCTCGACCTCGCCGGCGAGCTGACCGGGCGGGCGGGCGCCGCGTGATGCGCAGCACCACCAGCCTGCAGGTCGTCGGGATCACCGGCGTCGGGGAGGTCGCCGCCGGGGACGACCTGGCCCGCGTCCTCGTCGACGCCCTGCACGCCCAGCGCACCTCCCTCGTCGACGGCGACGTGGTGGCCGTCTCCAGCAAGGTCGTCTCCAAGGCGCGCGGGCTGACCGCCCCGCTGGCCGAGCGCGAGGCCGTCGTCGCCGCGCAGTCGGTGCGCACCGTCGCCGCGCGGCGCACCCCCGCCGGGCTGGCCAGCATCGTGCAGGCCGTCGCCGGGCCGGTCATGGCCGCCGCCGGGGTGGACGCCTCCAACGTCGCCGAGGGCACCGTGCTGCTGCTGCCCGCCGACGCCGACGCCGAGGCGCGCGCGCTGCGCGCCGGGCTGCGCGCCCTGACCGGCGCGGACGTGGGCGTCGTGGTCACCGACACCGCCGGGCGCGCCTGGCGCGAGGGGCAGACCGACTTCGCGCTGGGGGTGGCGGGCCTGGCGGTGCTGGACGACCTGCGCGGGGAGCTGGACGCCTCCGGCCGGCCGATGAGCGTCACCGCGCGCGCCATCGCCGACGAGGTCGCCGCCACCGCCGACCTCGTCAAGGGCAAGACCGACGGCGTGCCGGCGGCGCTGGTGCGCGGCCTGGCCGGGCGGGTCTCCGCCGCCGACGGGCCCGGGGCGCGCTCGCTGCTGCGCCCGCCGGCCTCGGACTGGTTCCGCCTGGGGCACGTGGAGGCCGTGCGCGCCGCGATCGGCGCCGCCGACGCGCCGCCCCCGCCGGTGGTTCCGGGCACGCGGGCCGAGCAGCTCGAGCGCGTCGCGCAGGTCGCCGCCGCCGGCGGGCCCGGGCGCTGCTCGGTCGAGGACGGGGAGGGCGGCGGGGACGGGCCGCTGCTGCGGCTGCGCGCCGAGGACGCCTTCTCCCTGGGCGCCCTGGCGCAGCGCGCGCTGGCGGCGCTGTGGACGGAGGACCTCACCGGCACCGTGGAGCGCCGGGGGCCGCGGGCGGCCCTGGTGCGCGTGGCCCCGGCCCCCACGGCGCCGGAGCCGGCTCGCGCACCAGCCACGCGCTGAGGTAGCGCTGGGCGCCGCTGCGCAGCCCGGCGTGGTTGCGGGTGCCCTCGATGCCGGCGAAGGGCCGGAAGGCGGGGTGCAGCGGGCGCGGGACCCACGCGTCGATGAGCTGCAGCTTGCGGGCGCTGTCGCGCTCCAGCGCGCGCAGCACCTCGGCGGTGACGTCCTCCTCGCGGTGCACGCGCAGCCCGCAGCCGGCCAGCTCGCCCCGCACCCGCTGCACCTGCCGCGCCGGGCGCAGGTCGGCCCAGAAGAAGTCGCCGCCGGGGCGCAGCACGCGGCGCACCTCGGCGAGGAACGCGGGCACGTCGTCGTAGCAGTGCGAGGACTCGACGTTGACGACCGCGTCGAAGGAGGCGTCGGGGAAGGGCAGCGCCAGGGCGTCGCCGTGCACGAAGGTCAGCCCGGGCGCCGCGCGGTCCCGGCGGCTGAGCGCGACCGCGCGGGCGGAGAGGTCCAGGCCCACCACGGTGCGCGGGTGCCGGTAGCGGGCCAGGTAGGAGGCCCCGCCCCCGCGGCCGCTGCCGACCTCCAGCACGTCGCGCCCGCGCACGTCGCCGGCCACGACGTGCTCGTACAGCTGCACGCACAGCCGGTCCGCCTCGTCGCCCGGCTCCAGCGCCAGCCGCGGCGGCCCGGGCGGGGCGTAGCCGTAGTTCATGAAGGCCCACGCGGGCTCGCGCGCCCACCCGGCCAGCAGCTCGTAGCTCGCCCGCCACACCAGCCGCCGCGCACCCATGCGCGACGGTACCGCCGTCCCGCGCGGCCCGGCGGGCCCCGCGCGCCTCAGCCGCGCAGGGCGGCGGACAGGGCGTCCAGCTGCTCCGCGCCGGCGGCGGGGGCCTGCCCGCGGGCGCGGGCGGCGGCGGCGCGGCCCGAGCCGGAGGTGCACCAGGCGAGCTGCTCGTCCAGCGCCAGCGCCCCGTCGGCGGCGAGCACCTCCTCGGCGCCCAGCAGCGCGGGCCACCCCCACGCCCGGGCCTGCGCGCTGACCTTGCCGCCGCCGGCGACGGGGTCCACGGCCAGGGCGGGCACGCCCGCGCGCAGGGCGAGCACGAGCCCGTGCAGGCGGGTGGTGACCACGGCGTCCAGGCGGGAGAGCACGGCCAGGACCTGCTCGGCGGTGGCCGGCAGGCGCCAGTCGCGCGGGTCGACGCGGGTGTCCAGCTCCAGGCGGGCCACGTCCAGGCCGCCGAGCCAGCCGGCCAGCGCGCCGGCGACCTCGTCGTGGCGGCGGCGCGCGCCGTACTCGCCCTGCCCGCGGGTGAGGTAGACCCCGAGCACGGGCAGCCCGTCGACCGGGGGGCGGGCGGCGAGGTCGCGG
>NZ_JAAALM010000589.1 GCF_009906395.1 Kineococcus indalonis | reverse complement strand
GTGCTCAGCCCTCGGAGGCCGCGAACCTCGAGTGCGGGTCCAGGCGGGTGAGCAGCTTGGCGCCCAGCTCCTCCAGGGCGGCGACGTCCTCGCGCTCCAGGACGTCGAAGACGAGGCGGCGCACCGCGCGCTGCTGCTCCTCCGTGGGCGCGGGCAGGTCCGCGGCGGCGGCGTTGCGGCGGGCCTGCTCGCCGTTGCGGGCGCCGGGGATGACGACGCTGACGCCGGGCTGCTCGACGATCCAGCGCAGCGTGGCGCCGGCCAGCGGGGCCTCGCCGAAGACGCCGGCCAGGCGCCGCGCGGCCTGCACGCCCACCTCGAAGGGCACGCCCGCGAACGTCTCGCCGATGTCGAACGCGGCGCCCTCGCGGTTGTAGGTGCGGTGGTCGTCGGCGGCGAACGTGGTGCTCTCGTCGTACTTGCCCGACAGCAGGCCCGAGGCCAGCGGCACGCGCACCACCACGCCCACGCCGGCCTCGGCCGCGGCGGGCAGGAACTCGGTGACCGGCTTCAGGCGCAGCGGGTTCAGGATGACCTGCACGCTGGCGACGTGCGGGCGGGCCACGGCGGCCAGGCCCTCGGCGACGGTCTCCACCGACACCCCGTAGGCGGCGGTGCGGCCCTCCTGCACGAGGGTGTCCAGGGCGTCGAAGACCGCGTCGGTGGCGTACACCTCCGAGGGCGGGCAGTGCAGCTGCACCAGGTCCAGGGTGTCCACGCCGAGGTTCTCGCGGCTGCGGTCGTTCCAGGCGCGGAAGTTCTCCAGCGAGTACGCGCCCGCCACGTGCGGGTCCGCCCGGCGGCCCATCTTGGTGGCCACGGTGACCCCGCTCGCCCCGCTCTCGCGCAGGAAGCGGCCCACCAGGCGCTCGCTGCGCCCGTCGCCGTACACGTCGGCGGTGTCCAGGAACGTCACGCCCGCGTCCACGGCGGCGGCCAGCGTGGCCAGCGCGTCGTCCTCGCCGACCGATCCCCAGTCACCGCCGAGCTGCCAGCAGCCCAGCCCCACGACGCCGACCTCGCGGCCGGTCCTGCCCAGCGTCCTCGTCTGCACGCGCCGCACCCTACGCAGGCGCCGGGCCCGGCGCAGACCGGGTGGGCCCGGCGGGCCGGCGGCCGGCGCGGTGCTCAGCCCTCGGAGGCCGCGAACCTCGAGTGCGGGTCCAGGCGGGTGAGCAGCTTGGCGCCCAGCTCCTCCAGGGCGGCGACGTCCTCGCGCTCCAGGACGTCGAAGACGAGGCGGCGCACCGCCTCCACGTGCCCGGGGGCGGTGGCGACGATGTGCTGCCAGCCGGCGTCGGTGAGGACGGCGAACTGCCCGCGCCCGTCGGCGGGGTCGGCCTCGCGGCGCACCCAGCCGCGGTCCTCCAGCTTGCGCACGACGTGCGAGACGCGGGGGGCGGAGGAGTTGGTGCGCGAGGCGACCTCGCTCATCCGCAGCCGCCGCCCGGGTGACTCCGAGAGCATCGCCAGCACCATGTACCCGGTGTGGGTGAGGTCGCCGTCGCGCTGCAGCTGGGAGTCCAGCGCCGCGGGCAGCAGGGTGACCACCGCGGCGAGCTTGAGCCAGGCGCGGCGCTCGTCGGGGTCCAGCCAGCGCGGCGCGGCTTCCGGTGCGGGGTCGGCGCTCACCGCCCCATGGTACGGAGCCGCCGCCGCGGTGGGACGGGCCGCCGCCGCGGCGGCGCGGCCGCGCGGGGGCGCCCCGGGGCGGGGCTCAGGCGTGCAGCACGCGGTGCCCGGCGGCGGTCAGGGCCGCCACCGCGGGGTCGTCCGGGCCGAGGTCGGTGACGATCCCGGCGACCTCGGCCAGCGGCAGCACGACGTGCGCGGAGGCGGCGCCGACCTTCTCCGCGCTGGCGAGCACGTACGTCTCCGCCGCGCGGGCGGCCAGGGCCCGCTTGACCGCGGCCTCCTCGGCGTCGCCGGTGGTCAGGCCCGCCTGCGGGTGCACGCCGGTGACGCCGAGGAGGAAGACGTCGGCGTTGACGCGGGCGGCGGCCTCCACGGTGGCCGCGCCGCAGGTGACGCCGGAGTGCTTGAACAGCCGCCCGCCCAGCACGAGGACCTCCGCGCGCGGGTGGTCCACGAGGGCGGCGGCCACGACGGGGCTGTGGGTGACGACGGTGAGCGCCAGGGAGGGTGGCAGCGCGCGGGCCACGGCCAGCGCGGTGCTGCCGCCGTCGAGCAGGACCGTGCCGCCGGCGGGCAGCAGGGCGGCGGCGGCGCGGGCGACGGCGGCCTTGCCGGGGCCGGACAGGCCCGCGCGCACGCCCAGGTCGGCGGTGGCGGG
>NZ_JAAALM010000588.1 GCF_009906395.1 Kineococcus indalonis | reverse complement strand
GTGCTGACGCGCCCGGTGCTGGCGCTGACGGACGTGCCGGGGCTGCGGATGGTCGTCACGGGCGTGTTCGCGCTGGCGGCGCTGTTCTGCTACGTGGACCTGCTGACGGTGCCGCCGATGAGCTGGGCGCTGTGCGCGGCGGCGGCGGGCCTGGTGGCGCACCGGCGGCGCGGGTCGCTGGTGGCGACGGCGCGCACGGTGCTGGCGGCGGCGGTGGCGTGGCCGGTGGCGTTCGGGTTCACCTGGGTCTCCCGCTGGGTGATCGCCGCGCTGGTGCAGGGGCCGGGGGTGTTCTCGAAGGTGGGCGAGGTGAGCCGGTTCCGCCTGGACGGCGGCGACGTGTCGCAGGCGTTCGGCGCGGGCCTGGCGCGCAACTGGTCGGCGTGGGTGCAGGGCACCGCGACGGCGGTGCCGGTGCTGGTGGCCGCGGCCGCGGTGACGGCGGCGTGCCTGGTGGTGGCGGTGCGCCGGCACGGCGCGGCGGGCGCGGGCGCGGCGGCGGTGCTGGCGGCGCCGGCGCTGGTGGTGCCCGCCTGGTACTGCGTGCTGAGCAACCACTCGCAGATCCACGCGTTCTTCACCTACGCCAGCCTGCCGGCGGCGGTGGGGGTCGTGGTGGCCGCGGCGGCGGTGGCCGCGCGCCGGGTCCCGGCGGGCGCGCACGGGCGGGCCGCGGCGGTGCCGCTGGCCCGCTGAGCGCGGGGCGCTGCCGGTTCACCCGCGCGGGGCCAGCACCGGTCCGTCCCCGCCGCGCTTGGCGCAGTACATGGCCGCGTCGGCGGCGCGCAGCAGGCCGGTGACGTCGGCGGCGTGCTCGGGGGCCAGGGCGGCGCCGACGCTGGCGCCGGTGCGCACGGTGCGGCCCTCGATCTCGAACGGCTCGCGCAGCCGAAGGTGGACGCGGCGGGCCAGCTCGCGCACCTGCGCGGCGGTGGCCGCGCCGGGCAGCAGCACGGCCAGCTCGTCGCCGCCGAGGCGGGCCGCGAGCGCGCCGGGCGGGGTGAGCTCGCGCAGCCGGCCGGCGACGAGCTGCAGCAGGACGTCGCCGGCGTGGTGGCCGAGGGCGTCGTTGACCTGCTTGAAGCCGTCGAGGTCCACCAGCAGCAGGGCGGCGCGCCGCTCGCCGGCGCCCAGGGCGTCCTCGAGGTCGCGCAGCAGCGCGGCGCGGTTGGCCAGGCCGGTGAGCGCGTCGTGGAACGCGCGGTGCTCCAGCTCCAGCAGGTGGGCGCGCTCGGCCTCGCGCAGCCGGGCGTTGTCGACGACGACGGCGCCGCCGAGCGCCAGGCGGTGCGCGAGCTCGCGGTCCGAGGCCGTCCAGGTGCGCCGGCGCGTGGTGTCGCCGCAGACGACGGTGCCGACGACGCCGTCGGCGGACAGCAGCGAGATCGCCGCGAAGGAGAGCAGCCCCAGGGTGCGGATGAACCCGCCGGGGCGCACGGGCGCGGTGCTGGCGTCGTCGACCAGGTCGGTGCCGGCGTCGCGCACGCGCCGCCACGCGGGCGAGTCGCCGGCCACGCGCCCCACGAGGCTGCGGGACAGCTGCGCCTCCACCTCGGCGGGCACGCCCATGACGAGGACCTGCGTGGCGCGGGTGGCGGCGTCGACCAGGTGGACGGCGGCGACCTCGGTGCGCAGCGTCTGGGCGGTCACCTCGGCCAGAACGCGCCCGGCGGCCTCCACGCCGGCGGCCCGCGCGCCGCGCTCGAACAGCACCCGCCCGGCGGCGGAGAACTGCCGCTGCTCCTGCAGGGCGGCCACGGCGTGCAGGGCGGCGGCGAGGTGGTGGGCGACGGTGGCCAGGACGTGCCGGGGCAGGGAGGCCGGCTCGCCGCCCTCCAGCAGCAGGTGGCCGACGTCGGCGCCGGCGTGGCGCAGCGCGAGCCGCAGCCCCGGGCCGCCGGGCAGGGTCGGGCCGGCCTGGGCCAGGACGAGCTCGCCGCCGGCGTCGGCGCTGCCGGTGGGGCCGGCGCTGCCGGTGGGGTCGGCGAGGACCACCAGGCGCCGCACGCCCGCGGCGGCGGACAGCCGCGGGTGCACGAGGTCGACGAGGTGCTGCAGCGGCAGGGCCCGCTCGGCGGCCGCCTCGGCCAGCTCGGTGAGCAGGACCTCCAGCGCCTGCGCGGGCGCGCCGGCCTGCGCGGGCACGGTGGTGCGCGCGCCCGCCGGGGACCGCTGCGACGTCACCGCTCCCTGCACCCCCCGCGCGCCGGCCGGTGCACCGGGGACCCCCAGGGGTGCGGGCCCCGCGGGGGACGGTGCGCTCGTCATCGTCGCAGCCGGGGAGGTGCGGCGGG
>NZ_JAAALM010000587.1 GCF_009906395.1 Kineococcus indalonis | reverse complement strand
CCCGCCACGGCCGCGGCCAGCGCGGCCGGGTCGGCGGCGTCGGCGCGCACGACGGCGTCGCCGGCGTCCTGCACGGGGGCGGTGGTCAGCGCCGTCACCGCCGGGGTGCCGCACGCCAGGGACTCCAGCACCGCCATCGGCAGGCCCTCGCGCCACTGCGAGGTCAGCAGCGACACGTCCGCGGCCGCGCACAGCGCGGGCACCCGCTCGCGCGGCACGGCGCCGGTGAAGCGCACCCGCCCGGCCACGCCGAGCTCGGCGGCCAGCGCGCGCAGCCGCGGCTCCTCCGCGCCGCCGCCGGCGACGACGAGGTGGGCGTCCAGGTCCGGGTGCCGCCCGGTCAGCTCCCGCAGGCAGCGCACGGCGCGGTCCACGCGCTTCTGCGGGTGCAGGCGGCCGGTGACGAGCAGCACGCGGGCCCCGGCGGGCAGGTGCAGGGCGGCGCGCTCGGCGGCGGCCGCGGCCGGGTCGGGCCGGAAGCGGGCGGTGTCCACGCCGTTGGCGAGCACGTGCACCGGCGGCATCCCCACCAGGCGCCCCAGCGGCGGCGAGGTCAGGGACCGGGCGACGGCGGGGCCGACGGCCACGACGGCGTCGAAGCGGCGGTAGGAGCGCGCGTCGCGCAGCAGGCCGCGGGCGTTGCGCACCGCGGAGGCCGCCGCGCGCGGGGAGCGCGAGGTCAGCTTGGACGTCAGCTCCATCACGGAGGTGCCGTGGGCCTGCAGGACCAGGCGGGCGCCGCCGCGCCCGGGCAGGTCCAGGCAGGAGAACGCGCCGGCGCTGACGGACAGCACGCCGGTGACGTCCCCGCCCGCCAGCAGCCGCTCCAGCTCGCGCCGCGAGGCGCTCCACCAGGTGCGCGAGTAGCGCCCCGGGCGGGTGCCGGGCAGGGCGCGCACGTCCACGCCCTCCACGTCGGCGCGCGCGGGGCGCCCGGGCAGGTGGGTGGTCAGCGCGGTGACGGGCCCGGTGGCGGCCAGCGCCCGGCACAGGTCCCACGCCACGGACTCCATGCCGCCGGCGTGGTGCAGGGGCAGGCCGCGGGTGAGCACCACCACGCGCCCGCCCCCCGGCACCTCCGCGCCCACCGGCACCTCCGCGCCCACCGGGCCCGCGGGGGTCACCGGGCACCGCCGCGGGCGGCGGCCGCGAGGGCGTCCAGGCGCTCCTCCAGCAGTCGGGTGCGCGCGCGCACGTCGAAGCGGGCGCTGACGTGCGCGCGGGCGGCGGCGCCGGTGCGCGCGGCCAGGGCCGGGTCGCGCAGGTACCGCTCCAGGGCCGCGGCCAGGGCCACCGGGTCCGCCTCGGGCACCAGGGTGCCGGTGACGCCGTCGCGCACGGCGTCGGGGATGCCGCCGTGCGCGGTGGCCACCACGGGACGGCCCAGGGCGCCGGCCTCCAGCAGCACCTGGCCCAGCCCCTCCTGGTCGCCGGAGGGCGCGGTGACGCTGGGCAGGCACAGCACGGCGGCGGCGGCCACGCGGGCCAGCACCTCGGCGTTGGGCAGGGCGCCGGTGAACACCGCGCGCCCGCCCAGGCCGAGGTCGCGGGCCAGCTGCTCCAGCGGCGCGCGCAGCGGCCCGTCGCCCACGCACACCAGCCGCACGTCCACGCCGCGCGCGGTGAGCAGGGCCGCGGCGCGCAGCAGGTGCGCGGTGCCCTTCTTCGGCACCAGCCGCGCCACGTGCACGACGGTGCGCGGGTCGGCGGCGGGCACCGCGCCGGGCAGCGCGGCGGGCACCTTGGCCAGGTCCAGGCCCAGGTGGTGCACCGCGGTGCGCGCGGCGGGGAAGCCGCGCTCCAGCAGCCGTGCGCGCAGGTGGGCGGACACCGGCAGGAACAGCTCGCCCTGGCGGGCCAGGCGCGGCAGGCGCCGCGCGTACGTCACCCACGAGGCGCGGCGCGCGCGCAGCAGGGCCGCGCGCGTGCAGGTGGCGTCGAAGCCGTGGAAGACGGTGGCCAGGGGCAGCCCGGCGCGCCGCGCCGCGGGCAGCGCGTGGGCGCCCTCCACGCCGAAGTGGGCCAGCACCGCGTCGGCGCGCAGCTCGCGCAGCAGCGCGGTGAGGGGCCCGGCGGCGCCGGCGGCGTGCGCCGCGGCGGCCAGCGCCCCGCCGCGCCGGGCGAGGCTGACGACGGGCACGCCGGCCTCGAGGTGGGCCGGGGGCTGGTCGCGGGCGACGAGCACGGGCTCCCAGCGGCCGAAGGAGCGCGCCTGCTCCAGCACGAACGTCTCGGAGGGCACGCCGAGCTGGTGGCGCAGCACCGCTACGCGGGGCACGGCGCCACCAGCTCGGCGTGCCC
>NZ_JAAALM010000586.1 GCF_009906395.1 Kineococcus indalonis | reverse complement strand
CCGCCCGCCCCGGCCCGCCGGGCGCGCGGGCCGGGGCGGGCGGTGCCAGGGTGGTGCTCATGGCCGGTGAGCAGACGGACGTCCTCGACCTCGACCGGATCGCGCACGCCGTGCTCGCGGTGGACCCCGAGCAGCTGCACCGGCTCGTCGCCCGCGAGGGCGGCGGGCCGGGGCTGGCCGGTCCCGAGCACGGCGACGGGCGCGCCCTGGAGGTGCTGCCCGCCGTGGGCGCTCACGGCGGCACCGTGGCGCGCACCGACGCGCTGGAGCTGGTGCGCCGCGTGCTGGACCACCGCCTGCTCGCCGGGGAGATCGACGAGCAGCTGCACGACCGCATGCTCACCGAGGCCGTCACGGGCATCGCCGGGTTCCTCTGACCGGGCACCCCCCGGACGGCCCATCACGGCGCGCGCCGCGGCGGCCGAGAACGTGGGGGAGCGGGCAGCCCACGAGGGGCTGGTGACCGCACGCACGTCCGAGGAGGCCACCGTGGACCACCACCCGCGCCGCAGCACCGTCCACCCCGCCGCCCGCCGGGCGCCCGCCGAGCCCGTCCCCGCCTCCGCGGCCGAGGTGGCCGCCCTGGCCCGCCTGCTGCTGCGCCGCCCGGAGCTGAACCACCTCGACGACGACAAGCTCCTGCTGCGCCTGGCGCGCACCACGGCCGTCGGCCACCTGCTGCGCTCGCGCGCCGTGGCCGCCCTGCCCGAGGCCGAGCGCCTGCTGGACGCCATGCTCGCCGACGGGCGCGCCGTGGTCCTGGACGTCACCGACCCCGACCCGCGCGAGGGCGTGCTGCCCGTGCGCCGCCCCGCCGCCGCCCGCGACCTGACCCGCGCGCGCGACATGGCCCGCGCGCTGGCCCCGCTGGCCTCCCGCCGCTGAGGCGCCCGCCGGGACCGCGCTCAGCGCGCGGTGGCCTGGCTGAAGCGCAGCATGTTGCCGGCCGGGTCGCGGAAGGCGCAGTCGCGCACGCCGTACGGCTGGTCGAGGGGTTCCTGGAGCACCTCGGCGCCCGCGGCGCGCACCCGCTCGAAGGTCGCGTCGCAGTCGCCGGTGCGGAAGACGACCCCGCGCAGCATCCCCTTGGCCAGCAGCGTGGCCGCCGCCTCCCGGTCGGCCGGCGAGGCGCCCGGGTCCGCCAGCGGCGGTTCCAGGACGATCTCCACGCCCGGCTGCGAGGGCGCGCCGACGGTCACCCAGCGCATCCCCTCGAAGGCGACGTCGTTGCGCACCTCCAGGCCCAGCGCGTCGCGGTAGAACGCCAGCGCCGCCTCGTGGTCGTCGACGGCGATGAAGCACTGCGAGAGCTCGATGTCCATGCGCATCACGCTAGGGGCGCGCGCGCCGGCGGGGCTTCTCCGTCCCTGACGACTCTCCCGACGGCCGCGGCGCGCACCCGCACCGGCCGGGTGCGGACCTTGGCCACGCACGCCGGCACGGCGGCGCCGGGCCCGTGGTCGCGGGCCCGGTAGGCGCTGGGGCTCTCCCCGACCAGCTCGGTGAAGCGCGAGCTGAACGAGCCCAGCGAGGTGCACCCCACCGCCACGCACACCTCCGTGACCGTCAGGTCGCCCCGGCGCAGCAGCGCCTTGGCCCGCTCGACCCGGCGCGTCATGAGGTGGCTGTGCGGCGTCTCCCCGAACGCGGCGCGGAAGCTGCGGGAGAAGTGCCCCGGTGACATCAGGGCGGTGCGCGCCAGCGCCGGCACGTCCAGCGGCTGCGCGAAGTCGCGGTCCACCGCGTCGCGCGCGCGGCGCAGCCTGACGAGGTCGTCCAGCCTCACGCGGGCAGGGTGCCACGGCGCTGCGACACGGGGGGCGGTCCGTAGACTGACCGGCGCCGGGAGGGCTGGCCGAGTGGTTGAAGGCGGCGGTCTTGAAAACCGCTAGGGAGGTACCCACTCCTTCCTCATGGGTTCGAATCCCATGCCCTCCGCACCCGTCCCCGCGCGCCCCGGCGCGCCGCCCCAGGAGGTCCCCGTGAGCGTCACCGCCCCGGAGCTGCCCGCGCAGCGGCGCGCGGCGGCGGTCCGCGCCTTCCGCGCCCTGCCGCCCGCGGACCGCCGCGACGTGCTGGCCCTGGCCCGGCAGGGCCGGCGCCACCCGGACGAGCGCGTGGTCGCCGTGGCCTGGTGGTACGCGGCCTCCGTGCTGCAGCCGCGCTGGTGGAACCGCGTGCCGGCGGGCCTGCTGCCGCTGCCGGGCCTGGCGGTGCTGTGCGCGGCGGTCGCCGTGGACGCCTGGCCGCTGGCCCTGCTGGCCGTCCTGCTGATCGTCGCGGGCCTGAACCTGGTGTGGCAG
>NZ_JAAALM010000585.1 GCF_009906395.1 Kineococcus indalonis | reverse complement strand
GAGCCGGTGCGTGCGCGCGGGGACGAGCGGGACGCCGGGATGGCCACCGCCGAGTACGCCATGGCCACGCTGGCGGCGTGCGGGTTCGCGGGCCTGCTCATCGCGGTGCTGCGCAGCGCCGAGGTGCGCGGGCTGCTGCTGGGCGTGGTGCGCCAGGCGCTGGCCCTCGGGTGAGCCCGGCGCGGCGCCCTGCGCGGCGCCGGTCGGGTGGGCCCGGCCGCCGGTGAGAGGGTGGCCCGGTGAGCACCCCCACCCCCACCACCGGCGGCGCCCGCGCCGACGGCCGCGCCCCCGACGAGCTGCGCGAGGTGCGCATCACCCGCGGCTGGCTCGACCACGCCGAGGGCAGCGTCCTCGTGGAGTTCGGCCGCACCCGCGTGCTGTGCGCGGCCTCCTTCACCGAGGGCGTGCCGCGCTGGCGCAAGGGCTCCGGGCAGGGCTGGGTCACCGCCGAGTACGCCATGCTGCCGCGCGCCACGGACACCCGCGGCGAGCGCGAGTCCGTCAAGGGCCGCATCGGCGGGCGCACCCACGAGATCTCCCGGCTCATCGGCCGCAGCCTGCGCGCCGTCGTCGACACCCGGGCCCTGGGCGAGAACACCGTCGTCCTGGACTGCGACGTGCTGCAGGCCGACGGCGGCACCCGCACCGCCGCGATCACCGGCGCCTACGTCGCCCTGGCCGACGCGATCTCCTGGGGGAAGGCGCACGGGCTGGTGCGCCCCTCCAAGCAGCCGCTCACCGGCTCCGTCAGCGCCGTGAGCGTCGGCGTCGTCGGCGGCCGGCCCGTCCTGGACCTGCCCTACGTGGAGGACGTGAAGGCCGAGACCGACATGAACGTCGTCGTCACCTGCGACGGGCGCTTCGTGGAGGTCCAGGGCACCGCCGAGGGCGTCCCCTTCGACCGCGCCGAGCTCGACGCCCTGCTCGACCTCGCCGTCGGCGGGTGCACCCGCCTGGCCGCCCTGCAGGCCGAGGCGCTGGCCGCGCCGCTGCCCGGGACGCCCTCGTGAGCGCCCCCGCCGGCGAGCGCCGGGTGGTGCTCGCCACCCGCAACGCCCACAAGGTCGGTGAGCTGCGCGCCGTGCTGGCCCCGCTGCTGCCGGGCGTGCAGGTCCTCGGCGTCGACGCCTTCGAGGACGTCCCCGAGGTCGCCGAGACCGGCGTCACCTTCGAGGAGAACGCCCTGCTCAAGGCCCGCGCCGTGGCCGCCGCCACCGGCGTGGTCGCCGTCGCCGACGACTCCGGCATCGCCGTGGACGTCCTGGGCGGCTCCCCGGGCGTCTTCTCCGCCCTGTGGGCCGGCCGGCACGGCGACGACGCCGCGAACCTGCACCTGCTGCTCGCCCAGGTCGCCGACGTGCCCGAGCAGCACCGCGGCGGCGCCTTCGTGTGCGCCGCCGCCCTGGCCACCCCCGCCGGCGAGGAGCACGTCGTCCTGGGCACCCTGCGCGGGCACCTGGCCACCGCCCCCGCCGGCGCCGGCGGCTTCGGCTACGACCCCGTCTTCGTGCCCGAGGGCGCCACCCGCACCCTCGCCGAGCACAGCGCGCAGGAGAAGAACGCGATCAGCCACCGCGGCCGCGCCTTCACCGCCCTGGCGCCCGTCCTGGCCGCCGTGCTCGACGGGCGCCCCATCCGCGAGGCCACCGGCTCCGAACGCCCGGTGTGAGGACGAGCAGCGAGCGCGCAGCGGCCCCCGCCCCCGGGGGGAGCGCGGGGCCCCGGCCCCGCGCGGGCACCGGGCTCGCCGCGCTCGCCGGCGTCCTCGCCGCCGGGGTGACCTTCGGCGCCGGGCAGCTCGTGGCCGGCCTGCCCGTCGGGGGCTTGTCGCCGTCGGCCGCGCCGCTCGTCGTCGTCGGGGACGCGGTCGTCGACCGCGTCCCCGCCCCGGTGAAGGAGTTCGCGATCTCCGCCTTCGGCGCCGCCGACAAGGCGGTGCTGCTCGGGACGATGGCCGTCCTCGTCGCCCTCCTGGCCGCCGCCGCCGGCGTCCTCGCCCGCCGCCGCCTGGCCGCCGGCGTCGCCGTCGTGGCCGCCCTCGGCGTCCTCGGCGTCCTCGCCGCCGCCACCCGCCCCGACGCCACCGCCCTGTCCCCGCTGCCCTCCGCGCTCGGCGCCTCCGCCGGGGCCTTCGCCCTGACGCTGCTGACCCGCCGGCTCGCCCCCGGCGGGCGCGCCGACGGACCCCGCCGGCGCGCCGTCCTGCTCGGCGGCGTCGCCGCCGCCGGCCTGGCCAGCGGCGCGACCGGCCGCGTCCTCACCGGCGCCCGCAGCGCCGAGGAGTCCCGCGCCCGCATCGTGCTGCCC
>NZ_JAAALM010000584.1 GCF_009906395.1 Kineococcus indalonis | reverse complement strand
CCCCGGCCCGGCGCCGGGCGCAGGTTCCTGGCGCGCGCCGCCGCGGGGGCCCTCGGGTTCGTCGCGGCGGCAACGATCGCCCCCACCGCCCCGTCCGCCGTCGCGGCGGCGACCACCCGGGCCCTGCCGGGCAACGCGCCGCTGAGCGCGATGGCGACGGCGCGCCCGGCGACGCTGGCGCTGGCCGAGGAGCAGTTCCTCGCGCGGACCCCGGCGAGGTTCCGGACGCAGCAGCTCGTCTGGGGCGCCTGCCCCGGCGGATCGGTCCCCGCCGAGCAGGCCCCGCTGCTGGAGTGCACGTCGGTGCGCGCCCCCCGCGACTGGAGGAACCCCGCGGACGGCGACGAGATCGGCATCGCCGTCAGCCGCCTCAGGCGCTCGGGTGCGCGCCCGGCGCGCATCGTCGTCATCAACCCCGGTGGCCCCGGCAACGTGGGGCTGGCGACACCGGTGGTCTCGGCGGGCCGGCCCCAGCTGGCCGCCACCTCGGACGCGATCGGCATCGACGTGCGGGGCACGGGCAGCAGCACGCGCGCCACCTGCGGGATCAGCGCGTTCCCCGGCACGCCCGACCCGCGCGACCGCTCCGCCCAGGCCCTGGCGGTCACGGCCGCGGCCATGCAGCAGGTCGCCACGGCCTGCCGCACCTCCTCGCCGCTGGCCCCGTACCTGAACACCGAGCAGACGGTCGCCGACATCGACCTGGTCCGGGCGCTGCTGGGCAGGGCGCAGCTGGACTTCGTGGGGTACAGCGCCGGGACGTGGCTGGGCGCGCAGTACGCGACGTACTTCCCCGCCCGGGTCGGCCGCTTCGTGCTCGACTCGGTGGTCGACGTGACGAACCCCTGGCAGCAGAGCACCGCCGAGGACCAGCCGATGGGTTTCCAGCGGCGCTTCCGCACCGAGTTCCAGCCGCTCGCCGCGACGTACGACGCCGCCCTGCACCTGGGGCGGACCCCGGCGGAGGTGGAGGCCACCTACGAGCGCATGCGCTCCCGGTTGCGCGCCCAGCCGCTGGACCTGACCGGGGTCGGCGTCGTCGACGGCAACGCCCTCGACGGTGCGATCAGCCGCGCGATGTACGGCAAGGTGCGCTTCCGCGAACTGGCCGAGGGCATGAGCTACGTCGACAGCCTGCTCGCCGCCCAGGCGAGCGCGTCCACCACCACGTCCACCACCACCGCGCCGCTGAGCGCGGCGGCGGGGACGCGCACGAGCGCCGCGCCCCCCGCGTGGACGCCGCCGAGGGCCCGCACGATGCCGGCGGGCAAGGCGCCGCGGATGAAGGACACCGGGCAGGAGCGCCGCAAGCTGGCGCTCTTCCTGGAGGGCGGACCGCTCCCCTCCTGGGCGGCCGCCGCACCCACGGCCGACGAGGCGCGCACCGCCACCCTCTACAACGTCGTCTGCAACGACACCGCGTGGGCGCAGGGCGCGGACGCCTGGAACGCCCTGGGCCAGCGGCAGGGCACGCTGTACCCGGTGACCGGGTGGGCGCAGACGCGCCAGCCGTGCGGGTACTGGGAGCGCCCCCCGCTGAGCCTGCCCCGGCCGGACGGGCGGGACCTGCCGCCCGTGCTGCTCGTGGCCTCCGAGCGCGACGCGGCCACCCCCCTCGAGGGGGTGCTGCGCACGCACCAGGCGCTGCCCAGCTCCCGGCTGGTCACCGTGCGCAACGAGGGTGACCACGTGGTCTACGCCAGCATCGGCAACCCCTGCGTGGACGGCCTCGTGGACCGCTTCCTGGCGACCGGGGCGGCACCGACGGCGGACACCACGTGCGAGGGGACCGGCTACACCCCGTGACCCGCGGGACGCTCCGGGCGGGGATCGGCCCCTGCCCGGAGCGCGCCCCGGCCGTCAGCCGGGCGAGCGCACCCAGTCGACCAGCGTGGCCGACAGGGTCACCACGGCCACCACGCAGCTGAGCACCAGGGGCTGCACCAGCACCACCACCCAGGCGTACACCGACACGTGGGCGGGCTCGCCCGGGTCCGACGGCGGCAGCGCGCCGGCGGTGGCCACGGTCAGCAGGGCGCCCGCCAGCGCCCCGGCCACGCCGGCCACCAGCACCGGCACGGGGCGCTCGCCGGCGCGGCGCAGCACCACCAGGGCGCCGACCAGGCCGGCCAGCGCGGTCAGCACCGCGAAGGAGCCGTCACGCGCGACGGGGTACTGCGCGGTGGAGGTGACCAGCGGCTCGCCGACCAGCCAGGCCCCGGGCCGGCGCGCCAGCGCCCACCAGAGCACGCCCAGGAGCACGCCCGCGGCGGCCTGGCCCAGCAGCAGCCCCAGCGGCGGGCGCTGCGCGGGCG
>NZ_JAAALM010000583.1 GCF_009906395.1 Kineococcus indalonis | reverse complement strand
GGTCAGGACAGGTCGAGGCCGGTGGCGGCCGCGGCGAAGGCGAGGGTGTCGCGCACCAGCCCGGCGCTGCGCGAGACCGAGCGCGCCCCGTGCCCGACGTCGCCCTCGCGGCGCAGCAGCACCGGCCGGCCCGAGGAGGTGGCGTGCTGCAGCGCCGCGCACAGCTTGCGCGCGTGCAGCGGGTCCACGCGCGAGTCGCCGTCGAAGACGGTGAACAGCACCGCCGGGTACGCGGTTCCCTCCACCACCCGGTGGTACGGGGAGTACGACAGCAGCCAGCCGAACTCCTCCGGGTCGGCCGCCGTGCCGTACTCGTCGTTCCAGGTGGCGCCCAGGCCGTGCTGCTCGTAGCGCACCATGTCCAGCAGCGGCGCGGAGCACACCACGCCCGCGAACAGCTGCGGCTGCTGGGTCAGGGCCGCGCCCACCAGCAGGCCGCCGTTGGAGCCGCCGTGCACGCACAGCTGCTCGTGCGTGGTCCAGCCCTGCTCCACCAGGAACCTCGCCGCGGCGTGGAAGTCGTCGAAGACGTTCTGCTTGCGCCCGCGCATCCCGGCGCGGTGCCAGTCCTCGCCCTCCTCGCCGCCGCCGCGCAGGTTCGCCACCGCGTACACCCCGCCGGCCTCCACCCACGCCAGCGCGTCGGGGGCGTAGTGCGGCGACAGGCTGATGCCGAAGCCGCCGTAGCCGTAGAGGATCGCCGGGGCGGGCGTGCGGGGGCGGCCTTCCTCGTCGAGGGCGTCGGTGCGCACCGTCAGCTGCAGGCGCACCGCGGTGCCGTCGCCGCTGCGGTACTCCAGCAGCCGGCTGGTCACCGCCGGCACCCGCACGGCGCCGGGCGGGGCGGCGTCCAGCGACACGGAGCCGTCGCGGGCGTCCCAGCGGTGCACGTGGGTGGGGGTGGTGGCGTCGGTGTAGCCGAACCACAGCTCGTGGCCGCCGTCGGGGCGGGTGACCAGGCCGCCCACGGAGCCGGTGCCGGGCAGCTCGACCGTGCCGGCGGCGCCGTCGCGGCGCCGCCCGCCGGCCAGCTCGTGCACGCTCAGCGAGGACACGGCGTGCCGGGTCCAGCCCACCACGAGCAGCGGCTCGGCCAGCTCCTCGCCGTCGAGGACGGCGACGTCCTCCAGCAGCGCGTCCTCCGCCTGCGGCACCAGGTCCCGCCAGCGCTCCACGCCGGGGTCGGCGGGGTCGGCCACGGCCAGGCGCCCGCGCGGGGCGTCCAGGTCGGTGAGCAGGTACAGCCGCCCGTCCCGGCCCACCCAGGCGCTGGTCTGCGCGTCGCGGCCGGTGACGACCTCCCGCAGCCGCGGCGCGGCCGGGTCGCAGGCCGACAGGTCCGCGATCCACACGTCGTCGCGCGGCGCGGTGCCGTCGGAGGCGCTGACGACCAGCCAGCGCCCGTCCCGAGAGGTCCACACCCCGTAGTAGTTCGTCATGGACATGCCCGCGCCGAACACCTCGACGTCGCCGGCGGGGTCGGTGCCCACGCGGTGCAGGTACACGCGCCGGTGGTACTGCCGCTCACCCTCCGGCAGGTCCTCCGGCGGCAGCCGCCGCACGTAGTAGAACGCGCGCGGCTCGCCGGCGCGGGCGGGCAGCCACGCCACGGGGGAGTAGCGGGCCCGGTCCAGCGGGCCGTCGACGACCTCGCCGGTGGCCACGTCCAGCACCCGCAGCACGCTCTCCTCGCTGCCGCCCTCGGAGACCTGGTACGCCAGCAGGTCGCCCTCGACGCTGGGGCGCCAGGAGTCCAGCGTCGTGGTGCCCGAGGGGTCCAGCGCGACCGGGTCGACCAGGACCCGCTCGGCGGTGCCCGGCGCGTCGGTCACCCGCAGCACCGCGTGCTCGGCGCCGGGGTCGCGGCGGCTGCGGAAGACGCGCTCGCCGCGGTGCACCGGCGCGCCCACCGCGCCCGTCGCCAGCAGCTCGCGCACCCGCCGCTCCAGGCGCTCGCGGCCGGGCAGCGCCTCGGCGTGGCGCTGCCACCGCGCGTCCTGCCACGCCGACCACTCCCGGGTGCGCGGGTCCTCGGGGTCCTCCAGCCAGCGGTACGGGTCGGCGACCGGGACGCCGTGCAGCTGCTCCACGAGGTCCAGGCGCGGGGCGGGCGGGGAGGAGCTGTGCGGGCTGCTCATGGACGCCCACCCTAGGAGCCGCGCGGCCCCGGCGGGCGCAGCGGTGCCGCGCCCGCCCCGCACCGGCGCCGGACCTCCCGGCGACCGCCGCCGGACCTCCGCCGGACCGCCGCCGGACCTCCGCCGGACCTGCCCGCGAGCGCCCCCGGGGGCGCTCGCGCGGGGGCCCCGCCGCGTGGACGGGCCGGGAG
>NZ_JAAALM010000582.1 GCF_009906395.1 Kineococcus indalonis | reverse complement strand
CCGTGACCGCGACCCTGCTCGCCTGCGCCCCGCTGGCGTGCGTGCCCCTCGCCGGGGGCGCCGCCGGCGTCGTGGTGCCGGTGCTGTCCGCCTGGTGGCGCCACCGCGCCGGCGCGCGGCCCTGGCGGCGCCTGGCCCGCGGCCTCGGGCTGGGGTGAGCGCCTCCTAGGCTGCGCGCGTGGACGCGAGCACCGCAGCCCAGGGCGCCGGCGGACCCGCCGAGCGCGTGACCGCCTTCGTCTCCGGGCGGGTGCAGGGCGTCGGCTTCCGCTGGTGGACGCGCTCGCAGGCGCTGGAGCTCGGCCTGGCCGGGCGCGCCGCGAACAAGGCCGACGGGCGCGTGGAGGTCGTCGCCGAGGGCCCGGCGCCGGCGCTGCAGGAGCTGCTGCGCCGGCTGCGCGAGCGGCCCAGCGCGCACGGGCGCCCCGGCGAGGTCACCGCCGTGGTCGAGCACCGCGCGCCCGCCCGAGGCGAGAGCGGCTTCACCACGCGCTGAGCCCCCACCGCCCCACCGGTCCCACCCGCCCGGCCGGGCGCCCCGGCGCGGGCGGTCCGCCGGGCGCGGCGGCCCGGCGGTGTCCGCGCGGCTCGTTAGGCTCCCTGCCCGTGCACCTGAAGACCCTCACCCTCAAGGGGTTCAAGTCGTTCGCCTCGGCGACGACGCTGCGGCTGCAGCCGGGGATCACGTGCGTGGTCGGCCCGAACGGCTCGGGCAAGTCCAACGTCGTGGACGCCCTGACCTGGGTGATGGGCGAGCACAGCGCCAAGAGCCTGCGCGGCGGCAAGATGGAGGACGTCATCTTCGCCGGCACCACCGGCCCGGAGGGCCGCGCCCAGCTGGGCCGCGCCGAGGTCAGCCTCACCATCGACAACTCCGACGGCGCGCTGCCCATCGAGTACGCCGAGGTGACCATCACGCGGACGATGTTCCGCACCGGCGGCTCCGAGTACGCCATCAACGGCCAGACGTGCCGGCTGCTGGACGTGCAGGAGCTGCTCTCCGACTCCGGCATCGGCCGCGAGATGCACGTCATCGTCGGGCAGGGCCAGATCGACGCCGTCCTGCACGCCTCGCCGGAGGAGCGCCGGGCGTTCATCGAGGAGGCCGCCGGCGTCCTGAAGCACCGCCGCCGCAAGGAGAAGGCGCTGCGCAAGCTCGACGCGATGGAGGTCAACCTCACCCGCGTCGCCGACCTCGTCACCGAGATCCGCCGGCAGCTGAAGCCGCTGGGCCGGCAGGCCGAGGCCGCCCGCCGCGCGCAGGTGGTGCAGGCCGACCTGCGCGACGCGCGCCTGCGCCTGCTCGCCGACGACCTCGTGCAGGCCACCGGCTCCCTGCAGCGCGACGAGGCCGACGAGGCCGCGCTCAAGCAGCGCCAGGAGCGCGTCGAGGCCGACCTGCGCGAGGCGTCCGAGCGGCTGCGGGCCGCCGAGGCCGCCGCCGCCGCGGCCGCGCCCGACCTCGCCCGCGCCGTGGAGACCCACCACCGCCTGCAGTCCCTGGCCGAGCGGCTGCGCGGCGTGCAGGCCCTGGCCGCCGAGCGGCTGCGGCTGCTGGCCGCCGAGCCGGACGAGCAGACCGGCCGGCGCGACCCCGAGGAGCTGAGCGCCTCCGCGCAGCGGGTGCGCGCGGAGGAGGCGGAGCTGGCCGGGCGCGCCGGCGAGCACCGCGCCGCCCTCGACGACGTCCTGGCCCGCCGCGCCGAGGCCGACCGCGCCGCCGCCGAGGAGGACCGCCGCGTCGCGGCCGCGCTGCGCGCCGCCGCCGACCGCCGCGAAGGCCTGGCCCGCCTGGGCGGGCAGGTCGCCGCCGCCCGCAGCCGCGTGGAGGCCGGCGAGGCGGAGCTGGAGCGCCTCTCCGGCGCCCTGGCCGACGCCCAGCAGCGCCGCGAGCGCGCCCAGGCCGACTTCGCCGCGCTGGAGACGCAGGTCGCCGGCGTGGAGGAGGGCGAGGAGGGCCTGGACGCCGAGCACGAGGCCGCCGCCGCCGAGCTCGCCGGCGCCGAGGCCGCCCACGAGGCCGCCCGCGCCGAGGAGCGCGCCGCCGCGCAGGAGCGCGCCCGCTGGTCCGCGCGCAAGGAGGCCCTGGAGATCGGCCTGGACCGCAAGGACGGCGCCGGCGCGCTGCTGGCCGCCGGGGAGGCCGTCTCCGGCGTGCTGGGCTCGGTCGCCGCGCTGCTGGAGGTGGAGGGCGGCTGGGAGCAGGCCGTGGCCGCCGCCCTGGGCGCCGCCGCCGACGCCGTCGCCGTCGCCGGCCCCGAGCAGGCCGCCGCGGCCGTGGAGCACCTGCGCGCCCAGGACGCCGGGCGCGCCGGGATGCTCGTGGCCGGCG
>NZ_JAAALM010000581.1 GCF_009906395.1 Kineococcus indalonis | reverse complement strand
GAGCCCGCGGGGCGCGCCGCGCCCGGCGAGCCGGCTCAGGCGGTGACGCGCTTGCGCCCCGCGGGCTCCACCGCGTCGGGGCGGCGCAGGTACAGCGGCTCGGCCGGCAGCAGCCCCGGGCCCCCGCGCCCGGCCAGCGCGTCCACGGCCACCTGCGCCAGGAACCCAGCGTCGACGTCGGCGAGCGGGCCCGCCGGGCCCAGGGCGTCCGGGTACAGCGCCGCGCCGCGGCCCACCACCGGCAGGCCGTCGCGGGCCACGCCGGCGGCCGGGCCCACGTCCGGGCCGGCCGTGCGCACCGCCCGCCCGTCCTGCGCGCGGTAGCGGGCGGTGTGCACCTCGCGCCGGCGCGCGTCCGTGGCGACGAGGAACTCCCCGCCCACCAGGCCCTCGGCCAGCGCCTGCGCCGCCAGCGCGTCCAGCGAGCACACCCCGTGCAGCGCCGCGCCCCACGCCAGGGCCAGGGTGCGGGCGGTGACCAGCCCCACCCGCAGGCCGGTGAACGGCCCCGGGCCCACGCCCACCGCGACGTCGGTGACCTCCGCGCGCTCGCGGCCGGCGGCGGCCAGCGACGCGGCGACGGTGGGCACGAGGACCTCGTTGTGGTGGCGGGCGTCGCCGGCGCGGCGGGCGTCCAGGACGCGCTCGCCGTCGTGCAGCGCCACGGCGACCCCGTCGGTGGCGGTGTCGAGGGCCAGCATCAGCACGCCCGGCAGCTTAGGCCGTCGACCGGGCCGGCGGCGCCGCGGCTCAGGCCGTCAGCGCCGCCGCCAGGTCCACCCCGGCCCAGCGCCGCCCGTGCGCCAGCAGCCGCGCCGAGCGCGGCTCGACGGGCACCTCCCCGGACCCCCCCGCGGGCGCGGCGCCGTGGGGGCGCTCCAGGTGCACCTCCAGCCGCTGCCCGGTGAGGTCCTCCACGAGCCCGGCGCCCCACTCCACCACCGTGACGGCCTCCTGCGCGTCCGCGTCCAGGTCCAGGTCGTCCACCTCCGCCAGGGAGCCCACCCGGTAGGCGTCCACGTGCACCAGCGGCGGGCCGCCGCGCAGCGAGGGGTGCACGCGGGCGATGACGAACGTCGGGGAGGTCACCGGCCCGCGCACCCCCAGCCCCTCGGCCAGGCCGCGGGTCATCGTCGTCTTGCCGGCGCCGACGTCGCCGGAGAGGACCACCAGGTCCCCGGCGCGCAGCAGGGAGCCCAGCCGGCGGCCCAGCGCCACGGTGTCCTCGTCGGTGGCCAGGCGCAGCTCCAGCACCGCCGCGCTCACCGCCGCCCCCCGCGCGCCCGCGCCGCCCGGGTCGCGGCGGCCGCCCGCGCCGCCCGGGAGCGCTCCGACAGCGGCAGGACGACCTCGTCGCCGGCCGGGGCGCCGTCCCCGCCGGCGGCGCGCGCCAGCAGCCGCTCCAGCCGGGACGTGACCACCGCGGGGTGCTCCAGCATCACCAGGTGCCCCGACTGGCGCACCAGGACGTGCTCGGCGCCGGGGACCGCGTCGGCGATGGTGCGCCCGTGCGCGGCCGGCGTCATCAGGTCGCGCTCGGCGGCCACCACGAGGACCGGGCGCCCGGCCAGCGCCGTGAGGGCCTCGCTCTCG
Organism: Kineococcus indalonis; assembly: GCF_009906395.1. Taxonomy (GTDB): domain Bacteria; phylum Actinomycetota; class Actinomycetes; order Actinomycetales; family Kineococcaceae; genus Kineococcus; species Kineococcus indalonis. Next base: position 745 of record NZ_JAAALM010000581.1, on the reverse strand, counting down.
TCGAGGGTGCCGAACGCGGGCAGCAGGTCGGCGATGGTGCCCACCGAGGTGCCGGCCATCATGCGCGCGGCCAGCCGCTCCACCTCCGGCGAGACCGGCGAGGCGAAGGACCAGTGCGCGACGAGGCGCTGCTCCACCTCGGCGCCCAGGCGCCGGCCGCGCTCGAGCACGTCGGCGCGCTCGGCGGTGCGCTGCAGCGCCTGCTCGGCCCAGCGCACCAGGTGGCGCCCCAGCAGGGGCAGGCCGTGGTCGAAGGCGGCCAGGCCGCCGGAGCTGGTGGCGACCAGGGCGACGGCGCGGGTGCGCTCGAGCAGGTCGGGCCGGCGCACCGCCAGCTCCATGATCGTCATCCCGCCCAGGGAGTGCCCGACGAGCACCAGCGGGCCGGTGGGCGCCACCGCGTCCAGCACCAGGCCCAGGTCGTCGGCCAGCCGCGCCACGGCCACCGGCCCGGCGGGCCCGCGGGTGGAGCGCCCGTGGCCGCGGTGCTCGGGCAGCACCAGGCGGTACCGCCCGCGCAGCGCCAGGCGCTGGAAGTGCCAGGCGTCGGCCGACAGCCCGTACCCGTGCACCAGCACGACGCTCGGCGCTCCCGCCGGCGCGGTGTCGGCCGGGTCGACCTCCACGTGCAGGCGCGCGCCGTCGTCGACGGTGACCTCCACCGGCTGCCCCGCCAGCGGGTGCAGCTCCTCGCGGGCCGCGGCGGCGGGAGCGCCGAGCGTCGTGCTGGTGCACGGGTACGGGC
>NZ_JAAALM010000580.1 GCF_009906395.1 Kineococcus indalonis | reverse complement strand
CGCGGTGCTCCTGGTTCCACACGCTGGAGCCGGTGACGTCGCTGGGCAGCAGGTCGGGGGTGAACTGGATGCGGCGCACGGACCCGTCGACGGCGCGGGGCCCGCGTGGGGCACAGTGGAGGCTGGTCGCGACGGCGAGGCCGCGCGCGAGGACCACCAGCGCGGCCGAGCCGCGCTGCAGGAGGAGACGAGGCCACGTGACGACCACGAGCGCACCCGCCGGCAGCCAGCCCGGCGACCCGCTGGCGGGGCAGCCCGGCGACGCCCTGCCCGCCGCCCTGGAGGAGCTGGCCGCCACGGCCGACGAGCTGGCCCGCACGGTGGACCGGGTCATCCGCGGCAAGGACGAGGCGGTGCGCCTGGCCCTCACCGTGCTCTTCGCCGGCGGGCACCTGCTCGTGGAGGACGTGCCGGGCGTGGGCAAGACCATGCTGGCCAAGGCCCTCGCCCGCGCCGTCGACGGGTCCGTGCGCCGCATCCAGTTCACCCCCGACCTGCTGCCCAGCGACGTCACCGGCTCCAGCGTGTGGAACCAGGAGCACCGCGCCTTCGAGTTCCGCCCCGGGGCCGTCTTCGCCAACGTCGTCATCGGCGACGAGATCAACCGCGCCTCCCCCAAGACCCAGTCCGCGCTGCTGGAGTGCATGGAGGAGGGGCAGGTCACCGTCGACGGCACCACCTGGCCCCTGGAGCGCCCCTTCGTCGTCTTCGCCACCCAGAACCCCGTGGAGATGGACGGCACCTACCCGCTGCCGGAGGCCCAGCGGGACCGCTTCACCGCCCGCATCTCCATGGGGTACCCCTCCGCGCAGGCGGAGCTGCAGATGCTCTCCGAGCACGGCGGCGCCGAGCCCCTGGACGAGCTGAGCCCCGTGGTGGGCGTGCAGGACGTGCGCCGGCTCTCCGACGCCGTCCGCGGCGTGCACGCCGCGGAGGCCCTCAAGCAGTACGTCGTCGACCTCGTGCGGCGCACCCGCGCCCACCACGACCTGCGCCTGGGCGCCTCCCCGCGCGCGGCCCTGCACCTGCTGCGCACCGCCCGCTCGCGCGCGGCGATGGAGGGCCGCGACCACGTGCTGCCCGACGACGTGCAGGCCCTGGCCGTGCCCGTGCTGGCGCACCGCCTGCTGCTGACCGCCGACGCGCAGCTGTCCGGCCGCGACGGCGCCGAGGTGGTCACCGACGTGCTGCGCACCACCGCGCTGCCCTCACCGCGGTGAGCCGCGCCCGCCGCGGCGGCGAGCGGCCCGACCTGCAGCCCACCGCGCGCGGGTGGACGCTGCTGGCGACGGGCCTGCTGGCCGTCGGCACCGCCCCGGCGCTGGGGCAGCGGGACCTGCTGCGCGTCGGCGTGCTGCTGACCGCCCTGGTGGCGCTGGCCGCCGTCACCGCCCACCGCTCCTGCCGGACCCTCGACCTCACGTCGAGGTCGGGGTCCGGGATCGCGGAGGCGGGCGCCCCCACCGCCGTGCGCCTCACCGTGCGCGGCCGCGGCCGCCCCGGCGGACGAGTGGTGCTCGAGGACGCCGTCCCCCTGGCCCTCGGCGGCACGGCGCGGGTGGGGGTGCCGCGCGTGGCGCCCGGCGAGACCCTCGACCTGCAGCACACGGTGAGGTCGGACGTGCGCGGCAGCTACCGCCTCGGGCCGGTCACCGTGCGCGCCCGCGACCCCTTCGCCCTCGTCGTGGCCTCGCGCCCGACCGGGCCGGTGGCGACGCTGGACGTGCTGCCGCGCGTGCACCGGCTGGCGGACCTGTCCCTGGGCGACCTCGGCGGCGCGCGCGGCTCCTCCGCCGGCGCGGCCGCCACCACCTCCCCCGACGACGCCTCCATCCGCGCCTACCGCGTCGGCGACGACCTGCGCCGGGTGCACTGGCGCTCCACCGCGCGGCGCGGCGAGGTCATGGTCCGCTCCGACGAGCACCCCGGCCGCCCGGACGTCGTGCTGCTCCTCGACGACCGCGCCCGCGCCCACCACGGCCGCGGCGCCGCCTCGTCCCTGGAGTGGGCCGTCAGCGCCGCCGCCTCCGCCGCCGTGCACCTGCACGAGCGCCACCACCGGGTGCGCCTGCTGCACGGCGGCCGGCTGGAGCAGGTGCGCGGCACCGACGAGGCCTCCGCGCTGCGCTCCCTGCTGCAGACGCTGGCGCGCCTGCAGCCCGGTCCCGAGGACGGCCTGGCCCGCTCCCTGGCGGCCCTGGGGCGCGCGGAGTCCACGCTGCTGGTCGCCGTGCTCGGCGAGGTCGACGAGGCCGACGTGCAGCCCCTGACCAGCGCCCGCCCGCTGGGCGCCCCCGCCCTGGCCGTCCTGCAGCGCACCCGGCTGTGGGAGCGCGGGGCAGGGCCCGGGG
>NZ_JAAALM010000057.1 GCF_009906395.1 Kineococcus indalonis | reverse complement strand
GGTGCGGGCGGCCCCGGGGGCGCCTAGCGTCGCGCCCATGCAGCAGCGCAACCTCGGTCCCCGCACCGTCTCGGCCATCGGCCTGGGGGCGATGCCCATGTCCATCGAGGGCCGCCCCGAGGAGGAGCGGTCGATCGCCACGGTCCACGCCGCGCTCGAGGCGGGCATCACCCTCATCGACACCGCCGACGCCTACCACCTGCACGCCGACGACGTCGGGCACAACGAGGAGCTCGTCGCCCGCGCCCTGCGCTCCTGGGGCGGGGACGCCTCGCAGGTCCTGGTCGCCACCAAGGGCGGCCACCTGCGCCCCGGGGACGGCTCGTGGACGAAGGACGGCCGCCCCGAGCACCTGAAGGAGGCCGCGAAGGCCTCCGCCAAGCGCCTGGGCGTGGAGGCGATCGGCCTGTACCAGTTCCACCGCCCGGACCCGGACGTGCCGTACGCGGAGTCCGTGGGGGCGCTGCGCGACCTGCTCGACGAGGGCGTCATCCAGATGGCCGGCATCTCCAACGCCGACGTCGCGCAGATCGACGAGGCCGACGAGGTCCTCGGCGGCCGCCTGGTCTCCGTGCAGAACCAGTTCTCCCCCGGGTTCCGCTCCAGCCTGGGCGAGCTGCAGCACTGCGCGCGCCTGGGCATCGCGTTCCTGCCGTGGAGCCCGCTGGGCGGCATCGGCGGCGCCGCCGACCTCGGCAGCGAGCACGCCGCGTTCCAGCGCGTCGCCGACGCCCACGGCGTGAGCGTGCAGCAGGTGGCGCTGGCGTGGGAGCTGGCCCTGGCGCCGGTGGTCGTGCCCATCCCGGGCGCCTCGCGCCCGCAGAGCACCACCGACTCCGCGCGCGCCGCGGAGCTGGTGCTCAGCGCGGACGAGGTCTCGACCCTGTCGGAGGCGTGAGCGTGCGCACCGTCCCCCTGGGCACCAGCGGCCTGCAGGTCCCCAACGTCGTCCTGGGCCTGATGCGCATCGCCGACATGAGCGACGAGGCGATCCGCGAGCTGTGGACCACCGCGCGCGAGGCCGGCATCACGTTCGTCGACCACGCCGACGTGTACGGGCAGGAGCTGCACCGCTGCGAGCGGCGCTGGGCGCAGGCGGTGCCGATGAGCCCCTCCGAGCGCGACGCGGTGACGATCCAGACCAAGTGCGGCATCGTGCCCGACGGGCCGTACTTCGACTTCTCCTACGAGCACGTCGTGGAGTCGGTGGAGGGTTCCCTCGAGGCGCTGGGCACCGACCGCATCGACGTGCTGCTGCTGCACCGCCCCGACGCGCTCGTCGAGCCCGACGAGGTGGCGCGCGCGTTCGACGAGCTGCACGCGGCGGGCAAGGTGCGCGCGTTCGGCGTCTCCAACCACACGCCCGGGCAGATCGAGCTGCTCAAGCGCTCGGTGCGCCAGCCGCTGGTGGCCAACCAGCTGCAGCTGTCGATCACCCACGCCCCGATCGTGGCGCACGGGGTGGCCTCGAACATGCAGGCGCTGGAGCAGTCGGTCTCCCGCGACAACGGGGTCCTGGACTACTGCCGCCTGCACGACGTCACGGTGCAGGCGTGGTCGCCGTTCCAGGCGGGGTTCTTCACCGGGGTGTTCCTGGGCAACCCCGAGTACGCGGAGCTGAACGCGGTGGTGGACCGCCTCGCGCAGCAGTACGGGGTGCCGCCCATCGCGATCGCCACGGCCTGGATCACCCGCCACCCCGCGGGCGTGCAGGTGGTGCTGGGCACGACGAACCCCGAGCGGGTGGCGGGGGCGGCGCAGGGCTCGGACCTGCCGCTGACGCGGGCGGAGTGGTACGAGCTGTTCCGCGCCGCGGGGTACGCGGTGCCGTGAGCCCGAAGGACCCCGCCGGCCCCAGCACCGACGCCGACCCCGCCGCGCGCACGCGGGCGGCGTGGGAGCGGGCCTCGCACGAGCACGTGCGCGAGCACGAGGACCTGCTGCGGCAGGCGCGCGTCGCGCGCCTGCCGCCGGTGGAGCAGGACCTGCTCGCCGGGGTCCTCGCGGCGGGCCCGCGGGTGGTGCACCCGCAGAGCGGGCACGGCCTGGACGACGTGGCGCTGGTGCGCGCCGGGCTGGAGCTGCTGGAGCTGCGCGAGCACCCCGAGCCGTTCTGGCGGCCCGCGGGCGTGCGGGCCGCGGCGTGGGACGGGCGGCTGCCCAACACCTACAGCCTGCTGGCCCGCCGCCCCGACCCCGGCGACGCTCGCGGCCCCGACCGCGGCGACGCCCGCGCCTGAGGGCGCGGGCGGCTCAGACCCCCGCGCCCAGCGCGGCGGGCGCGGCCGTGGTGCCGCGCACCACGACGTGCGAGGGGCCGATGGGCGGGTGGTGGGCGTCCCCGCCGGCCAGGACGCTGAGGACGGCCGCGGCCAGCCGCTCGCCGCGGTGGTGCACGTCCAGGCTCATCGCCGACACCGGCGGCACGGACAGCTCGCACAGGGGCGAGTCGTCCATCGACAGCAGGCTCAGCTCCCCGGGCACGGCGCGCCCGGTGGCCGTCAGGTGCTCCAGCGCCGCCACCGCCATCACGTCGTTGTCGAAGAGGACGGCGGTGGGCGGCTCGGGGCGCTGGAGCAGGGAGGTGAGCGCGCGCACGCCGGAGGCGGCGGTGTAGTCGGCCACGACGGTGGAGACCGCCAGGCCCAGCTCGTGCGCGCGGGCGCGCAGCGCCGCCTGCCGCTCCTGGGTGTGCACCAGGTGCGGCGGGCCGCACACGTGGCCCAGGCGGCGGTGGCCCAGGCCGGTGAGGAAGTCCACCGCCGAGCGCACGCGCACCGCGTCGTCGGCGGCCTCGCTGGTGCAGGCGAAGGGGCTGTCGACGTGGGCGGCCAGCACGTACGGCAGGTCCAGGGCGTCCAGGGCGTGCGGGCGCACGTCGTCGACGACGAGGTCGACGACGACGACGGCGTCCACCTCCGCGTCCCGGCTCCAGCGGCGGTAGGCCGCCAGCTCCTCCTGCAGGTCGTCCACGGCCAGGACCATGACGCCGAAGCCCTGGGGGTGCAGGACCTCCTCGATGCCGTCGGCGAGCTCGACGAAGTACGGCTCCACCCCCAGGCGCCGGGCCGGGCCGGGCACGACCAGGCCGACGATCCCCGGGGCGCGCCGGGCGCCGGCGCTCACAGCGGGCGCCCGAAGGCGTTGGCGGTGCGCAGCACCGCCGGCCGGGTGAGCTCCTCGACGTCCACGACGGCGGAGGTGCGCACGTGGAAGGTGCGCGACTCCCCGGCCAGCAGGGTGACCAGGCCGTCGTCGACGACGGCGTCGGGGGCCACGGCGTCGGCCAGCAGCGTCACGTCGCGGGCGGGGGCCTCGGCGCGCACCCGCACGGCGTAGCCGCCGGGGACCGCGGTGACGCTGGTGCGCAGCGGGTCCGGGTCCCAGGCCAGGTCGCGGTCCTCGGCGAAGGCGTGCACGGTGCGCAGGTCGCCGGCGTCCACGACGAGGACCTCCGCGCCGGCGTCGGCGGGCGCGGTGAGCGCGGCCGGCAGCTCCACGGCGGCCACCGAGCGCGCGGCGACGACGACGTCGAGGGGTTCGCGGTGCAGCACCTCGCCGGTCAGGGCGGTGCGCCGGGCCACGGCGTGCGCGCGCCACTCCTGCCCGGTGTCGTTGACCAGCACCAGGTGCGCGCGGCCCTCGCGCGGCTGCACGGTCAGCAGCCGCGGGGCGTAGGCGTGGCGCAGGGCGTGGAAGGCGGGCTTGCGCCGCCCGGCGCCGTCGACGACGGACCAGGAGGTGACCGGCCAGCAGTCGTTGAGCTGCCAGTAGACGCTGCCGGCGGTGCGCGGCCACCAGGAGCGGAAGTGCTCGATCGCGAACGTCACCGCGCGCGCCTGGTTCAGCTGCGCCGCCCACGTCCAGTCCTCGAAACCGGCGGGGACCCCGGTGTGCGGGGCCATGCCGCGCTCGAGCTTGCCGTTGCCGTCGGCGGCCTTCTGGTGGGCCAGGAACACCGGCGAGGTCGTGGAGCGCTGGTCCGGTCCGAGCAGCTCCTCCAGCGTGGCGCGCGCGGGCGGGGCCTGCCAGCCGAACTCGGAGCAGAACCGCGGGACGCGCTCGCGGTAGGCCGTCCAGTCCTTGGAGTTCCACACGTCCCACACGTGGTGGGTGCCGTGGTCGGGGTCGTTGGGGTGCGTGCCCGGCGCGCCGGGGCTGCAGGGGCTGCCGGCGCAGTACGCGCGGGTGGGGTCCAGCTCGGCCAGGACGGCGGGGAAGACCTCCTCGTAGTAGCGCAGCCCCCAGGTGGAGCCGCCCAGCTCCTCCTTCCAGCCCCAGTCCTCGTGGCCCCAGAGGTTCTCGTTGCCGCCGTTCCACACGACCAGGGAGGGGTGCGCGCACAGGCGGGCGACGTTGTCGCGGGCCTCGGCCTCGACCTCGGAGGCCAGGGGCTCCTCCTCGGCGTAGGCGGCGCAGGCCAGCAGGAAGTCCTGCCACACCAGCAGGCCCTGCTCGTCGCACAGGTCGTAGAAGTCGTCGGACTCGTAGATCCCCCCGCCCCACACGCGCAGCAGGTTGACGTTGGCGTCGACGGCGTGGGCGATCGCGGCGGCGTAGCGGGTGCGGTCCAGGCGGGTGAGCAGGTGGTCCTCGGGGATCCAGTTCACCCCGCGCACGAAGACGGGCACCTCGTTGACGAGCAGCACCGCGGGGGTGCCGTGCTCGTCGGGGGTGGTGTCCAGGCGCACCGAGCGGAACGCGGTGCGGTGCCGGGAGGTGTCCAGGACCTCACCGCCGGCGCGCAGCTGCACCTCGACGCTCACCAGGGGCTGCTCGCCGTACCCGCGCGGCCACCACGCGGGGGCGCCCTCGACGTCCAGGCGCACCTCGACGCGCTCGGTGCCCGGGGCGGCGGTGGCGGCGGCGGTGAGGTCGGCGCGCCCGGGCAGGTCGCCCAGGCGCACGTGCACCTGCAGCTCGCCGGCCTCCTCCAGGCCGGAGCGCTCCAGGTCCACGTGCACCCGCAGCCGCCCGGTGCCGCCCTCCAGGGTGGCCAGGGGCCGCACGGACGTCAGGCGCGCGGTGCGCCAGCGCCGCAGCTCCACGGGCCGCCACACCCCGGCGGTCTGCAGGTCCGGGCCCCAGTCCCAGCCGAAGCTGCACGCCATCTTGCGCACGGCGTTGAAGGGGTGCTCGTAGGCCCGCGGGCGCGCGCCGATGTCCTTCTCCACCGACTCGGCGTGCTCCAGGGCGGAGGTGAAGCGCACCTGCAGGTCGTTGGCGCCGGCGCGCAGCGCGGCGGTGACGTCGAAGCGGTGGCGGCGGTGCATGTTGGCGGTGCGGCCCAGCTCGGTGCCGTTGAGCTCGATCGCGGCCACGGTGTCCAGGCCGGCGAACTCCAGGTCGGCGCGCTCGCCGGGGGCCGGCGGCTGGGCCTCGAAGCGCAGGCGGTAGTCCCAGGAGGTGCGGTGCAGCCAGGCCAGCTCCTGCTCGCCGAGCCCGGCGTAGGGGTCGGGGACCAGGCCGGCGTCCAGCAGGTCGGTGTGCACGGTGCCGGGGACGGTGGCGCGCAGCGGGCCGGCCTCGGCGGCCCGGCGCACGGCCTCGGGCAGCTCGCCGCCGGCGGGGTGCAGCGTCCAGCCGCTGTGCAGGTTCTGCACGATCACGGGTCGGTCCTTCCCTCAGGCGCCGGCGGCGGCGCGCGGTGCCCCGGCCCGCTGCGCGGCGGTGTCGGCGGCGGTGTCGATGTCGATCCACGCACCCAGGTGGTGGTCGTAGCAGACGCTGTTGTCGATCGCGGCCCGGTCCGGGGCCGCCTCGCCGGAGACGACCTTGCCCAGGCGCTCGGGGTCGGGGGCGGCCAGGGCCAGCAGCTTGGTGTAGTCGTGGTGCGGGTCGAGGATGACGGCGTCGGCCGGGCCGCGCTCGACGACGCGCCCGCGGTAGAGCACGAGGATCTCGTCGGAGAAGTGCCGGGCGGTGGCCAGGTCGTGGGTGATGTAGAGCACCGCCAGGTCCTCCTCGCGCTGCAGGCGGGCCATCAGGTTCAGCACGCCCAGGCGGATGGACACGTCGAGCATGGAGACGGGCTCGTCGGCGATGAGGACCCCGGCGCCGGGGGCCAGGGCGCGGGCGATGGCCACGCGCTGGCGCTGGCCGCCGGACAGCTCGTGCGGGCGGCGGGCGGCGACGACGTCGGCGGGGGTGAGGTTGACCCGCTCCAGCATCTGCAGCACGCGCTCGCGGGTCTGCTGCGCGCCGCTGGTGCGCCGGTGCAGCAGCAGCGGGCGGGCGACGTGGTGCTCCACGGAGTGGAAGGGGTTCAGCGAGGCGAAGGGGTCCTGGAAGACCATCTGCACCTGCCGGCGGTACATCGAGCCGCGCACGGGGGTGCCGTCGGCCAGGGCGACGTCCACCGCGCCGGAGGTCGGCTCCTCCAGGCGGGTGAGCAGCTTGGCGATGGTGGACTTGCCGGAGCCGGACTCCCCCACCAGCGCCACGGTGCGCCGGGGCAGCAGGTCGAAGCTGACGCGGTCCACCGCCCGCAGGGTCCTGCGGCGCAGGCCCTCGCGCAGGGAGTACTCCTTGGTCAGGTTGGTCACCGAGACGCTGGTCACGCGGCCCCCTCCTCGACGCCGGTGCGGATGAAGGCGCCCCGCTCCCCGGACAGGCTGGGGAAGGAGCCGAGCAGCTTGCGGGTGTAGGGGTGCCGGGCGTCGCGGTACAGGGCCGCGGCGGTGTCCAGCTCGACGATCTCCCCGCGCAGCATGACGGCGATGCGGTCGCTGATCTCCAGCAGCAGGGGCAGGTCGTGGGTGATGAAGACCACCGCGAAGTCCATCTCGTCGCGCAGCCGCACGATCTCGCGCAGGATGTCGCGCTGGACGACGACGTCCAGCGCCGTCGTCGGCTCGTCCATGATCATCACCTGGGGCTCCAGGAGCATCGCCATGGCGATCATCACGCGCTGGCGCATGCCGCCGGAGAGCTCGTGCGGGTGGGAGCGGGCGCGGCCGGGGTCCACGCCCACCCGCTGCAGGACCTCCGCCGCGCGCGCCCGGCGCCGGCGGCGGTCCAGGGAGCGGTCGTGGGCGCGCAGGGTGTCGTCCAGCTGCGCGCCGATCGTGCGCACGGGGTTCAGGGCGTTCATCGCGCCCTGGAAGACCATCGACAGCTTCGACCAGCGGAAGACGCGCAGGGCCTCGTCGTCCAGGGCCAGGACGTCCACGTCGGTGCCGGAGCGGTCGTGCAGGACCACCGAGCCCTCGGTGATGCGCGCCGGCGGCTGGTGCAGGCGGTTGACCGCGTACGCCAGCGTGGTCTTGCCGCACCCGGACTCCCCCGCCAGGCCGAGGACCTCCCCGCGGTGCAGGTCGAAGGAGGCCCCCCGCACGGCCGTGACGGGCGACTCCGTCTCGTACACGACGGTGACGTCGCGCACGCTGAGCACCGGCTCGCGGGTGGTCGCGTCGGGTCTCACCGGTGCTCCTTCCGGGCGGCGCGCGCCGCCGTGCGGGTCCGGCGGCGGTGCAGCCGGACGTTCTTCAGCTTGGGGTTGACGATCTCGTCGATGGAGAAGTTCACCAGGGACAGGCCGGTGCCCAGCAGCGCGATGAGCAGGCCCGGCGGGGCGAACCACCACCAGGCGCCCAGCGGCAGGGCGAAGCCGTTCTGGGCGTAGAAGAGCATGGTGCCCAGAGTGGCCGAGCCGGAGGCGCCCAGGCCCAGGAAGGACAGCCCGGCCTCGCCCAGGACGGCGGCGATGACGGCGAAGACGAACTGCGAGGCCAGCACGGGCAGCAGGTTCGGCAGGATCTCCACGACGATGACGCGCCAGGAGCGCTCGCCGGCCAGCTTGGAGGCGGCGACGTACTCGCGGTTGCGCACCGACAGCGTCTGCGCGCGCAGCACCCGCGCCGAGGCGGCCCAGCTGGTCAGGGCCAGCACCACCGCGATCGTCCACAGCCCGCGGCTCTCGCGGGGCACGAAGCCGGAGATGACGATGACCAGCGGCAGGCCGGGGATCACCAGGAAGACGTTCGTCAGCAGCGAGAACGCCTCGTCCGCGGCGCCGCCGACGTAGGCGCCGTAGATGCCGAAGAACGCCGAGAGCACCGTGGCGAGCACGCCGACGAGGAAGCCGATCTGCAGCGAGCCGCGGGTGGCGTGGGCCAGCTGGGCCAGGACGTCCTGCCCGGTCTGGGTGGTGCCCAGCCACAGCTCGCCGGAGGGCGGTTGCAGGCCGACGTCGCGGATGGCGTCGGGGTCGCCCACCAGCAGCGGGCCGACGAGGCCGAACAGGCAGATCCCCAGCACCAGGGTCAGGCCGGTGGCCAGCCAGGGGGTCATCGTGGGCAGCAGCGCCCGCCAGGCCGGGGCCGGGCGCGGTGCGGGGGCCGGGGCCGGCGCACCGGTCGCGCCGGCCGCCGGGACGGACTGGGTGTCGGTCATCTGTGCTCCGTTCCCACCGGTGTTCACCGGGCGCGGGTGCGCGGGTCGATGAGGCCGTACAGCAGGTCGACCACCAGGTTCGCGCCGAGCACGGCCAGGGTGATGAAGAGGAAGACGCCCTGCATGAGCGCGTAGTCGTTGTTCGTCACGGCCGCCAGCAGGCGCGAGCCGATGCCGGGGTAGGAGAACACCTGCTCGGTGACCACCGATCCGGACACCACGAACGCCAGGGAGATGGCGAAGCCGGCCACGGAGGGCAGGACCGCGTTGCGCGCGGCGTAGTCGCGCAGCACCCAGCGGGCCGGCAGGCCCTTGGCGCGGGCGGTGAGGACGTAGTCCTCCGAGAGCGTGGAGACCATCATGTTGCGCATCCCCAGCAGCCAGCCGCCGATGGAGGCCAGGACGATCGTCAGCGCCGGCAGGAACCCGTAGTACAGCGCCGAGCCGATGAACTCCGTGTTCCAGCCGGGGTCCAGGACCACGTCGTAGCCGCCCTGGGCGGGGAAGAGGTTCAGCACCCGCGACAGCACGTACACCAGCACCAGCGAGAGCCAGAAGTACGGCACCGCCGCCAGCAGGGTGGTGGCCGGGACCATGGAGTCCAGCCAGGTGCCCGGCTTCCAGCCCACGAGGGCGCCGAGCAGGACGCCCAGCAGCGCCGCGATGACGGTGGCGATGCCGATGAGGGCCATCGTCCAGGGCATCGAGGCGCCGATGACCTCGGTGACGGGGGCGGGGAAGTAGCTGATGGACGTGCCCAGGTCGCCCTTGAAGATGTTGGCCAGGTAGGTGACGTACTGCGAGGGCAGGGAGGCGTCGGTGTCCCCGCCCAGCAGGGTGGCGTACGCCTTGCGCGTCTCGGGGGTGACGACCGCACCCCGCTGGCTGAGCTTGGCCAGCAGGATGTCGACCGGGTCACCGGGCAGCAGCCGCGGGATGACGAAGTTCAGCGTCAGCGCGGCCCAGAAGGCGACCGCGTAGAAGCCGAGCTTGCGCAGCAGGTAGTTCACGGTGTCAGCCCGCGGCCTTGGGGGTCACCGTCTTGAGGATCTCCGCGGCGTCGAAGTCGGACCACACCGCGGGGAAGGCGTACTGCTCGCCGTCCACGGGCCAGCCGGAGAACTTCGCGGTGTTCCACACGCTGGTGTTGGAGCCGGTCATGACGGGGATGTAGGGCATCTGGGTGGCGACGGCGGACTGGATGACGTCGAACTGCGCCTGGCGCCCGGCGGTGTCCTCCGGCGACAGCTTCTGCAGGGCGTCCAGGGCGGCGTCGACGGCCGGGTCGGAGAAGCGCGACCAGTTGTTGCCGTTGGCCTTGGTGCCCACGGGCGCGGTCATGCGGCCGTCGTAGAAGTAGCTGTAGAGGTAGAACGGGTCGGGGGCCGGGCCCTGCCACAGCGAGTCGATGGCCAGCTCGAAGTCGCCCTTGAAGCGCTTGTCGGTCCACTCGTTCCAGGAGGACTGCGCCGCCTCGACCTGGATGCCGGCGGCCTTGGCCTGCGCGGCGATCGTCTGGATGGCGGTGATGTAGTCGGTCCAGCCGGTGACGACCTCGATGGTCAGCGAGAGCTTCTCGCCGTCCTTGGCGTAGATGCCGTCGGCGCCCTTGACCCAGCCGGCGGCCTCCAGCAGCCGCGCGGCCTCCTGCGGCTGCGCGGTCATCGGCGCGACCTTCGGCTCCACCTGCGCGGAGATGGTGTCCGCCTGGGTGCTGGTCAGCGCCATCGAGGGGGAGATCTCGGCAGCGGTGTCCTGGAAGGCGAGCTTGTTCAGCTGGGTGCGGTCGATGGCGTGGAAGAGGGCCTGGCGCACCGCGGGGTCGGTCTGCGGGCCCTGGCAGCCCAGCGCGGCGCTGGCGCAGGTGCCCAGGACCATCTGGTTCTGCGCGACGGAGCCGGTGTCGTAGTCGGGGAAGTTCTCGTGGGTGTTGGCCATGTCCGGGATGGGCCCGGTCTGCCAGTCGATGGTCCCGGCCGCGATGGCGTCGGCGCCGGCCTGGTTGCCCGACAGGGCCAGGAAGCGGACCGTGGAGACCTTCGGCGCCCCGCCCCAGTGCTTCGGGTTGGCGTCCAGGGTGAACGCCTGGCCCTTGAAGTCGCTGAGCACGTAGGCGCCGGTGCCCACCGGCTCCTCCAGGACGTCGGCCTCGGGGTCGATGTCCTTCCAGAGGTGCTCGGGCACGATGACGATGGAGCTGAGGACGTCGGGGCCGGAGGTGTAGGCCGGCTCGGGCCAGGTGAAGGTGACGTGGGTGTCGTCGACCTTGGCCACCGCCCCGTCGAAACCGGTGCTGTTGAGGCTCTCGTTGTCCAGCAGCATCTGGAAGGTGAACACGACGTCGTCGGCGGTGAAGGGCTCGCCGTCGGACCAGGTGGCCCCCGCGCGCAGGGTGACGCTGAGCTGGGTGCCGTCGGCGTTCCAGGACTGCTCGGTGCCCAGCAGCGGCTTGGGCTCGGCGTCGGCGGCGGTCTTGTTGATGAAGAACAGCGGCTCGAAGATCAGGCCCGCGCCGCCGATGTCGGAGGGCGAGTACGGGTTGAAGTTGACCTGGTAGTCGCCGGCCTGGCCGGTGTAGGCGATGAGGGTCGAGGCGCTGTCACCGCCGCCGCCGCCGCTGCCCTCGGCGCCGCCGGAGCAGCCCGTCGCGAGCAGGGTCACCGCGGCCGCGCCGGCGAGCAGCAGGCGCGTCAGGCGCCGCACCCGGCGCGCACGGGGGGTTCGGTGGGGAGCGCTGGTCCTGGGGTTCATGGCGGAGTCCTCGGTGGGCTGGCCGCAGCTCGCGGCGGTGCGAGTGCCGGACCGCTCCACGGGCACCTCCATCGGTGCCCGGGGTCCCGCGCGGCCCGTCAGGCGGCATACTTAACCAAGTTGATTAAGGAGCGTCAAGGGTCTCCTGCCGGCCGCCGCAGCTGGCTACAGTTCCGTCGGTCACCCGGTGGGCGCGCCCGGCCGCACCCGCGAACCTCAGGAGTCGCCATGACCTCGCTCGACGGCCGCCTCGAGACGGCCCGGCGACCTGGCCGCAGCGGTGCCCGCGAACGCCTCATGGACGCCCTGCGCTCGGCCGGGCCCGTCAGCCGCGTCGAGCTCGCCGCCCTCACCGGGCTCACCGAGGCCTCGGTGTCCACCACCGTGCGGCGCCTGCTGCAGGAGGGCGTGGTCGTGGAGGTGGGCCGCACCCCCACCGCCGGCAAGCCGCGCACCCTGCTGCAGCTGGACCCCGCCGGCCGCACGGCCGTGGGCATCGACCTGGCCACCACCGCCGTCACCTACGTGCTCACCAGCCAGACCGGCGGGGTCCTGGCGCGCCTGACGCGCCGGATCACCGGGCAGGTCAGCGCCGAGGACCTGGCCGTGCGCCTGGCCGCCGACGTGGACCGGCTCATCGAGAAGGCCGGCGAGGAGCGCTCGCGGTGCCTGGGCATCGGGCTGGTGTGGGGCGGCCCGCGCGACGGGCTGCTGCGGCGCACCGGGCGCGAGGCGGTGCCCGAGCGCACCCGCGTGGACGGCGAGCGACTGCGCGACCACCTGCAGCAGCTCAGCGGCTGGCCCGTCCTCGTCGAGAACGACGCCACCGCCGCCGCCGTCGGGGAGTACTGGGTGGCGCGCGTGGACGCCTCGCGCTCCTTCGGCGCGCTCTACATGGGCGCCGGCCTGGGCGCCGGGCTGGTGCTGTCCGGCAGCGCCCACCGCGGCGAGCGCGGCCTGGCCGGGGAGTTCGGGCACGTGTGCCTGCAGGTCGACGGCCCGCCGTGCGTGTGCGGCGGGCGCGGGTGCCTGGAGGCCCTGGCCGGCCCCGAGACCGTCGTGCGCCGCGCGCTGGCCGACCCCGCCGCCCGCGAGGAGGCCGGCCTGGACGCCTCCACCCGCCGCTCGGTGCTCACCGACTTCTCCGCCGTCGCGCGCGCCGCGCGCACCGGCGCACCGGCCTGCCGCGCGCTGTTGACGGACTCCGCCCGCCACGTCGCCGCCGCCGCCGAGACGCTGGTGAACCTCTTCGACCTCGACCTCCTCGTGCTCACCGGCCCCGGCTTCGCCACCACCTCCGCCCTGTACGGGCGCGCCGTCACCGAGCGGTTCGGGGCGGCCGGCTCACGGGTGTGGGGGCGCGCCGTCACCGTCACCGTCTCCACCGCCGCGGCCACCGCCCCCGCCGTCGGCGCCGCCGCCCTGCTGCTGCAGGAG
>NZ_JAAALM010000579.1 GCF_009906395.1 Kineococcus indalonis | reverse complement strand
GGCGGGGGCGAGGGCGCCGACGACGACCCCCGCGACGCGGGACTGCGCAGGGCGCGCCTGGTGTTGACGCGAGCCGGCTGGCGCACCTCCGTGGCCACCCCCGCCACGAGCGTGCCGCTGGTGTGGTCGCGCATGGCGCGCGGCTCCACCGCGGGCCGCTCGTGAGCACCTCGAACGACCCGACCGCCCCCGCACGGACCGGAGGACGCCCGTGACCCGCACCGCCCGCACCGCCTGCTGGGCCGGGGCCGCCTCCGCCGCGGCCGTGCTGTCCCTGCGGCCCCTCGTCGTCTCCTCCGGCTGGCTCGTCGGCGCCCTGGGCGTCGTGCTCGCCGTCGTCGGCGCGGGCCTGCTCGTGCGGGCGGCGCTGCACCGCCGCGGCCTGGCCGTGCTCGCCCAGGTCGCCGTGCTGGTGCTGGCCCTGACCGTGCTGTTCGGCGGCCCCACCGCGGTGTTCGGCCTGCTGCCCACCGGCGCCACGCTGCAGCGCCTCGCGCAGCTCTTCGGCGACGGCGTGCAGGTCGTGCAGCGCTACAGCGTGCCCGCCGCGGACCTGCGGGGCCTGCGCCTGCTGCTGGTCGGCGGCTCGGGCGTGCTGGCGCTGGCCGTCGACGTGCTCGCCGTCGCGCTGCGCCGCCCGGCGCTGGCGGGCGTGCCGCTGGCCGTGGTGCTCGGCGTGGCGGTGTCCCTGGCCCCCGGCGGCTCCGGCGCCTGGGCCCTGGTGGGCACGGCCGTGCCCTACCTGGTGCTGCTGGCCACCGGTCGCCGCGACCCGCGCTGGCCCGCCCCGCCGCGCCGGCGCCGCGCCGGGGACGGCGCGCGCCGGGGACCGGCGGGCAGCCGCGCCGGCACCACCGCCGGGGCCACCGCCGTCGCCGCGCTGGGCCTGGCCCTGGTCGCCCCCGCCCTGGCCCCCGGCCTGGACGAGCGCCCGCTGACCGTGGACGCCGGCACCGGCGACACCATCGCCGTCATCAACCCCATCCTCAACCTCAAGGCGAGCCTGGGGGCGCGCTCCGACGCCACGATCCTCACGTACCAGACCGACCAGGAGGACCCCGCGCCGCTGCGCATCGTCACCGCCGACGTCTTCGACGGCGAGACGTGGGCGCCGGGCACCGGCGCGGACATCCCGCGCAGCCAGCGCGTGCAGGACGGCCTGGCGCCGCCGCCGGGCCTGTCCGGGGAGGTGCGGGCGCGCTCCACCGAGCACAGCACGCGCATCTCCGTGCGCGGCCTGGACCAGACGTACCTGCCGCTGCCCTACCCGGCGCTGCGCGTCGACATCGCCGGCGAGTGGCTGTACGAGCAGGACACCCTCAACGTCGTCGGGGACGGGGAGACCACCCGCGGGCGCGACTACGACGTGCGGCACCTCGAGGTCGACCCCACCGAGGAGCAGCTGCGCACGGCCGGCGAGGCGCCCGAGGACCTGCGCGAGCGGTACACCGCGCTGCCCGACGGGCTGCCGCAGGTCGTGGGCGACCGCGCCCGCGAGGTGACGTCCGGCGCCTCCGACGCCTACGAGCAGGCCGCCGCCCTGCAGCGCTACTTCCGCTCCAACGGCGGCTTCACGTACTCCACGACCGCCCCCAACGACGGCGGCTCCGGCGCCGTGGCCGCCTTCCTGGAGCAGAGGTCCGGGTTCTGCGTGCAGTTCGCCTCCGCCATGGCCGTCATGTCCCGCTCCCTGGGCATCCCCGCCAGGGTCGCGATCGGCTTCCTGCCCGGGGAGGAGTCCACGCCCGGGCGCTGGCGCATCAGCGCGCAGGACGCCCACGCGTGGCCGGAGCTGTACTTCGACGGCGTCGGCTGGGTGCGCTTCGAGCCCACCCCCGCCACCCGCACCGGCCAGTCGCCGCCGTACAGCGTGCCGCGCACGCCGATCACGGCGACGGCGCCCAGCGCCTCCGCGCCCGCCGCGACGAGCTCCGCGCCGGTCACCCCCAGCGCCACCGCCGGCACCAGCACCACGAGCGGCTCGCAGCAGGTGCAGCAGGGCCCGCTCACCGGCTGGCAGCGCCTGGCCGCCCTGCCGTGGGGGTGGATCGCCGGGAGCGTCCTGGTGCTCCTGGTGCTGCTGAGCCCCCGGGCCACGGCGACGCTGCTGGGCAGGCGCCGCTGGGCGGGCGCGCACGACGGGCCGTCCTCGGCGGAGGCGGCCTGGGGCGACCTGGAGGACCGCCTCGGCGACCTGGGCGTGCGCTGGCCGGTCTCGGCGACGCCGCGGCGCCGGGCGGCGCTCGTGGAGGAGGCCGCCGACCTGCCCGAGCCGGCGCGGCGGCAGCTGACGGCGCTGCGGCAGGCGGTGGAGGGCGCTCGCTTCGGCGGCGCCGCCCGCCCGGCCGCACCCCCCGCGCC
>NZ_JAAALM010000578.1 GCF_009906395.1 Kineococcus indalonis | reverse complement strand
TCTTCACCATCCGCGACCGCGACGACTGGAACGCCTACGAGAACGGTTTCGGGTTGACCCGTCTGGACGGCAGCGCCAAACCCGCGCTGGGCGCGTTGCGCGAGACCAACACCTGGCTGCACACGCTGCAGCCTGAAATGGACGGAAAGTCACCAGTCGCCGGGACCGCCGCCACGCGCTGACCCCGCACCGCCGACGCGGGTTCGCACATCCGGGCCGCAGCCGTGAGGATGCGCGGCAGGGCGCGTGGAACTGGGTTGCGCGTCAGGGCACGGAGCGCCGAAGAGGGGCGCAGGAGGAGGACGGGCGGGCATGTCCCACAGGAGCTCCACGACGCGGCAGGGAACCGGTGCGGGGGCGGTGACCGGTGGCTGACCCGGGGCCCCGCACGGCGCTGTTCGTCCTGCCCGCCCTGCAGCTCGGCGGCGCCGAACGCCACTCCGTGCTGCTCGCGCAGCACCTGGACCGCCAGCGCTGGAACTGCCGGGTGGTGGCCTTCCGGTCCGGGCCCTTCGAAGAGGACCTGCGGCGCTCGGGGGTCCCGGTGGACCTGGTGCCCGCCCCCGAGGGCGCGAAGGGCGTGCGCCGCACCGCCTCCGCGGTGCGCGACCTGCTGCGCCGGCACCGCCCCGCCGTCGTCAGCGCGCAGCACTTCCAGGCGGACCTGCCCGTGCGGCTGGCCCTGGCCGAGCACCGCGCGCGCGGTGGCGGCCGCACGCCCTACGTCGTCTGGAAGCACACCTACGGGCACGTCGGCCACCGCGGCACCCGGGAACGCGGCATGGAGTCGGTGCTCGGTGGCGTCGTGAGCGGTTACGCGGCGGTGTGCCACACCCAGGTCACCTACCTGCGTGAGCACCTGGGCCTGCCCACGGACAAGGTCCGCGTGGTGCAGAACAGCCTGCCGGCGGTCCCGCCGGAGGGCGGGCGCGCGGCCCTGGAGGCGGCCCTGCCCGGTGCTCCCGCCGGCGGGCCGGTCGCCGTGGTCGTGGGTGCCCTGCGCGCGGACAAGGGCCACCGGGACCTGCTGGCCGCCTGGCGGGAGGTCGTGCGGGAGGTCCCCGGGGCCCGGCTCGCCGTGGTGGGCGACGGGCCGGAGCGCGCCGGCCTGGAGGCGGCTGCGGCCGGGGTCCCGGGCGTGCACTTCCTCGGCGCCCGCGTCGACGCCCCGCTGCTGGCGTCCGGCGCCGACGTCTTCGTCCTCGCCTCCTACAACGTCGAGTGCTTCCCGTACGCCGTCCTCGAGGCGATGGCCGGCGGCATCCCGGTCGTGAGCACCGCCACGGGCGGGCTCGCGGAGATGGTCGACCACGGCGCGACGGGTCTGCTGGTGCCGCCGCGCGCTCCGCGTCAGCTCGCGTCGGCGCTGGTGGAGGTCCTGGGTTCGCCCGGGCGGGCGGCGGCCTTCGGGGCCGCCGGTCGGCGCCGGCTGGCCGAAGCCTTCCCCTTCGAGCGATGGGTCTCGGAGGTGGACGAGCTCTACGCGCAGTGGGCCGGCCCCGGCGGGGGGAGCGCGTGACCACGGCGGAGCACCCGGCCCGCTCCACCCGTCCGCCCGCGCCGTGGCGGGGCACGCACCGCCGGGAGCGCCCCGTGCTGTCCAGGGCGTGGCGGCTCGCCCGGCTGCCGCTGGCGGCGGCGGTGCTGGGTGCGCTCGCCGGTGTCGCCGCGGGTTCGGCCCTCGGTCCCAGCTGGCAGGTGGAGTCGACGGTGGCGTTCACGCCCACCTCCCAGGACCCCCTGCTGTTCGCCAACGCGAACTCCGCGGTGGCCGAGCGCGAACTGGCCGAGGCAACGTCGTTCCTCCTGTCCCAGGACGTGCTCACCACCGCCGCCCGGGCGCTGGGCAGCGGGGAGCGGTGGACGGACCTGCAGGACGCGCTGACGGCGACCCCGCAACCGGGTTCGAACGTCATCACGCTCACCGGCAGCGCCGACGACGCGGGACGGGCCACCGCCCGCGTCGAGGCCGTGACCGCGGCCTTCGCCGACAGGAGCCGCCAGCAGGTGGTCGAGGAGGCCGACCGGACGGCAGCCGCCGCGCGGGCCAGCGCGCAGGGCCTGCCCGCCTCGCAGCGGGCGGCCCTGGACGACATCGCCGCCCGTGCCGCCGTCGCCGCCCGCACGGCCGACCCGGTGCAGGTGCTCGGCACCCGACCGCCGGTGCGGACGCGTCCCGTCCCCTGGCGCGACGGCGCCACGGGAGCGGTGCTGGGTCTGATCGCCGCCTCGGCCGTGCTGGTGCTCCTCGCGGCGCGCCCCTCGCGCGTGCTGTCCGGCCGGGACGCCGGGGAACTGCTCGGGCTGCCCTGGGGGACGGTGCGGGGCGGGGAGGTGGCGCGCGGTTCGGAGGGGCAGGTCCTCGAC
>NZ_JAAALM010000577.1 GCF_009906395.1 Kineococcus indalonis | reverse complement strand
CCCCCTGAACCCCGGCGGGCCCGCCGGTGCAGCCCCGCCGGCGGCCCGCCGCGCCCGCCGCGCGGCGGGCGCGGGCAGTGCCTACGGTGGACGGCGGGGGCCGCGCCCGCGGGGGCGGCCCGGCGAGGACCCCGCAGTGCTCGAAGCGCGTGGCCGGGCGGGTCCGGGGGACGGCGGCGGGGCGCTCCGCCGCGACGTGGAGGAGCTGTGACGCGACGCGCGTCCGACGTGGACGCCGACCTGCTGCGCACCGCGCGGGAGGCCTTCGGCTACGAGGGGTTCCGGCCCGGCCAGGCGGAGGCGGTGCGCGCCGTGGTGCGCGGGCGCGACGTGCTGGCCGTGATGCCCACGGGCTCGGGCAAGTCGGCGATCTACCAGGTGCCGGCGCTGCTGCTGGAGGGGCCGGTGGTGGTCGTCTCGCCGCTGATCGCGCTTCAGCGCGACCAGGTGGACGGCCTGCGCGAGGACGTGCGCCGCGGCGGGGCGGTGATGCTGAACTCGCAGCTGCCCGCCGGCGCCTGGCGCGAGGCGCGCGCGGCGCTGCGCAGCGGCGACGTGAAGTTCGTCTTCCTGGCCCCCGAGCAGCTGGCCCGCGAGGAGGTCCTGGAGGAGCTGGCGGCGCTGCGGCCTGCGCTGCTCGTCGTCGACGAGGCGCACTGCGTGTCCTCCTGGGGGCACGACTTCCGCCCCCAGTACCTGCGGCTGGGCGCGGCCGCCGAGCGGCTGGGGCGCCCGCAGGTGGTGGCGCTCACCGCGACGGCCAGCCCGCAGGTGCGCGCGGAGGTCCTCGAGCAGCTGCGGCTGCGCGACCCCCTGGTGGTCGTGGAGGGTTTCGACCGCCCCGAGATCGACCTGCGGGTGCGCCGGCACTCCAGCGCCGACCGCCAGCACGAGGGGGTCCTGCGCTCGGTGGCCGCCGTGCGCGGCGCCGTCGTCGTCTACGTCGCCCGCCGCCGCGACGCGGAGGGTCTGGCGCAGGAGCTGCGCGGGGCCGGCCGGTGCGCGGACTTCTACCACGCCGGCCGCAGGCGCGACGACCGCGACCGGGTGCTGCGCGAGTTCGTCGACGGCACCCTCGACGTCGTCGTGGCCACCAGCGCCTTCGGCATGGGCATCGACAAGCCCGACGTGCGCGCCGTCGTGCACGCCCACGTGCCCGACTCCCTGGACAGCTACTACCAGGAGATCGGCCGCGCGGCCCGCGACGGGCACCCGGCCGTCGCCGTCCTGCACTACCGCCCGGAGGACCTCGGCCTGCGCACGTTCTTCGCCTCCGGGGTCGCCAAGCCCGAACCGGTGCGCGAGGTCGCCGCCGCCGTGCGCGCGCACGACGGGCCGGTGGAACCCACCAGCCTGCGCCGCGAGCTGGGCACCACCGCCTCCCGGCTGGCCGGGGTGGTGAACCTGCTGGAGGAGGCCGGGGCTGTGCACGAGGACGAGCGCGGCCGGCTGGTCGCCGACCCGGACGGCCCCGCGCCCGCCGAGGCCGCCGAGGTGGCGGTGCACCTGTCGGAGCAGCAGCGCTCGGTGGAGCGCTCCCGGCTGGAGATGATGCGCGCCTACGCCGAGACGAGCGCGTGCCGGCGGCAGTTCCTGCTGGGCTACTTCGGCGAGGAGCTGCCCGAACCGTGCGGGAACTGCGACACCTGCCGCGCCGGGACCGCCGCGCGGCGCAGCGAGGGCTCCGCGCACGACCAGCCGTTCCCGGTGGGCGCCGCCGTCGCGCACGAGGAGTGGGGCGAGGGCCAGGTGATGCACTACGAGGACGACCGGGTCACGGTGCTCTTCGAGGGCGTGGGGTACCGCACGCTCGCCCTGGGGGTGGTGGAGGACAGGGGGCTGCTGCGCCCGGCGTGAACCGCTACGCTGTCCCATGAAGGACGCTGATAGCGCTACTGCCCCGCTGCACCTCCCGCTACCGCGCGGGGCCCGCCCCGGGCCCCGGCCCGGCCGGGCGGCCGCCCCGGCGCCGGCCGGCCCGCTCCTCGGGCTGGCGGGGGTGGTGGTGTTCTCCTTCACCCTCCCGCTGACCCGCACCGCGGTGCGCACCCTGGACCCCCTGCTCGTCGGCGCCGGGCGCGCCCTGCTCGCCGGCCTGCTGGCCGCGCTGGTGCTCGCGCTCACCCGCGCCCCGCGCCCGGCGCGGCGGCTGCTGCCGCGCCTGCTGCTCGTGGTCGCCGGCGTGGTGGCGGGGTTCCCGCTGCTGACCAGCGCGGCGATGCGCGACCTGCCCGCCGCGCACGGCGCCGTGGTGATCGGCGTCCTGCCGGCGGCCACCGCCGTGGCCGCGGTCGTGCGCGCCCGGGAGCGCCCGGGCGCGGGGTTCTGGGCGGCGGGCGCGGCGGGCCTGGTCGCGGTGGTGGTCTT
>NZ_JAAALM010000576.1 GCF_009906395.1 Kineococcus indalonis | reverse complement strand
GTGGTGGCCCTGGCCGTGCGAGACGCCCAGCTCGCGCAGGCACGCCAGCTCCTCGGCGGTCTCGACGCCCTCGGCGACCACGTGCGCGCCGATCTGCCGGGCGAACGCGGTCAGCGCCGCGGCCAGGGCGCGGCGGGCGGGGTCGCGGTGCACGTCGCGGATCAGGCTCATGTCCAGCTTGACCAGCTCCGGCTGCAGCGCCAGCACGTGGCGCATGCTGGCGAACCCGGCGCCGACGTCGTCGACGGCCAGGCGCAGCCCCGCCGCGCGCAGCGGCGCCAGGTGGCGCAGCAGGGCGGCGTAGTCCGCCACCTGCTCGTGCTCGGTGATCTCCAGCACCAGCCCGTCGAGGGCGTGGCCCTCCAGCGCCCGCGCCAGGGCCGGTCCGGCGGCCACGGCGGGGCTGACGTTCAGCGACAGGAAGCCCCGACCGGGCGGGCGCCGGCGCAGCGCGGCGCGCACGGCGGCCAGCTCCAGCTCCTCGCCGGCGCCGGTGCGCGCGGCGTCGGCGAACCAGGCGTCGGGGGTGCCGGTGGGGAAGCGGCTGAGGGCCTCGTCGCCGACGACCTCGAGCGTGTCCAGGCGCAGGACCGGCTGGTACACCGGCTGCGGGCCGCCGGCGCGGTGCAGCGCGTCCAGGCGGGCCAGCACCTCGTGGCGCTCGCGCGCCTGCTGCTCCTCGCGGGTGACCAGCTCGCCGAGGACCTCGGCGAGCACGGCCAGCACGGCCGCGTCGCGCGGGCCCGCGTGCGGGCGGGCGGTGCGCGAGAGGGCGCACAGGGTGCCGTAGACGCTGCCGTCGGGACGGTGCACGGGCACGCCGGCGTAGGCGCCGATGCCGACGGCGGCGGTGACGGGCAGGTGCGCGGTCAGCGGGTGCGCGCCGGCGTCGGGGACCACCGGCTCCAGGCGCCCGTCGAGCACGCGCTGGCAGTAGGTGCCCGCGCGCTGCCAGCGGAAGCCGTGCAGGTCCGGCACGCCGGGGGCGGCCGCGACGTGCCGCACGGCCCAGGTGCCGCCCTCGAAGCGGCCGACGGCGGCGGCCTCCATGCCCAGCTGGCGGCGGGCCACGTCCAGCAGGCGGGTGATCTGCCCGGCGGCGCGGTCCGCGCCGGGGCCGGGCGGGGTGCCCGCGGGCCCGTCGAACGCGGCGGGCCCGTCGAACGCGGCGGGCTCGTCGAACAGCGCCGCGGCGCCGTCGTGCGCGGCGGGAGCGGGCCGACCGTCCTGAGCGGGCCGACCGGCGTGGGCGTCGGGCCCGGGGTGGCCGGCGCCGCCGTCGCGGGCCGCGGCCGCGCGCCGGGCGGCGCGGGCGGTCTTGTCGGCGTACATGGCCGCGTCCGCCTGGCCCCAGGCGGCGTCCAGGCCCGTGGCGGCGCGGCGGGTGGCCGCGCCCACGGAGGCGTCCACGCCCGCCTCGGCCAGGGCGAGGCGCAGGCGCTGCACGACCGTGGCCGCGCCGGCGGTGCCGGCGCCGGGCAGCAGCACGGCGAACTCGTCCCCGCCCAGGCGGGCGGCGAAGTCGTGCGGGCGCAGCTGGCGGCGCAGCACGTCGGCCACCCGCACCAGCAGCGCGTCGCCGGCGGCGTGCCCGGTGGAGTCGTTGAGCTCCTTCAGCCCGTCCAGGTCCAGCACGAGCACGGAGGCGGTCGAGCCCAGGCGCTGGGCGCGGGACTCCTCGGCGGCCAGCTCGCGGTCCCAGGCGCGGCGGTTGCCCAGCCGGGTCAGGGCGTCGCTGCCGGCGGCGGCCTCGGCGTGCTCGGCGCGGCGGGCCTCCTGCTCCAGGCGCAGCTCGTAGCGCAGCAGCGTGCCCAGCACGCCCGCGGCCAGCTCCACCTCCGTCAGGTGCTCGCGCACCCGGCGGGCGGCGGGGGCGCGCGAACCGGCGCACAGCGTGCCCAGCACCTCGCCGTCCGGCGCGGTCAGCGGGACCGTGACGTAGGAGCGGAACGGCAGCCCGGTGGCCGCCTTGGCGTGCGCCCAGCCGGGCACGTCGTCGACCTCGTCGGCGTAGCGCGGGGCGCGCCCGGCCACCGTCGCGGCGCAGAAGGTGTCCTCCCAGGGCAGCACGTCCCCGGCGCTGACGCCCACCCCGCCGGCGTCCAGGGCGGCCAGGACCACGTAGTCGTCGCCGTCGCGGCGCGACAGGGCCCACATGTCCATCCCCGTGCGCGCGTGCAGCTGCGCCAGCACCGCGCGCACCGCCGAGGCGAAGTCGGCGACGGGGGCCGGGGCACCGGGCTGCTCGGGGGTCACCCCGGGGGCATCGGCAGGTGGGCGCCCGGCCTGGAGGGCCCCTCACCCGGGCCACGCGCGGGTCGGGCGCGCGTCAGGCGCAGATGTCGTCGGTGGCGACGCGGGCGGTGAG
>NZ_JAAALM010000575.1 GCF_009906395.1 Kineococcus indalonis | reverse complement strand
GGGGTGCGCTCCTGGTGGGTGGGTGGTCGTGCGGCCGGGGGTACCCGCGGTGCCGGGGTGCGTCAGGGGCGTCCGGGGCCGTCCCGGCCGGGGATGGTGCCGTCCACGTCCCACAGGTCCTGCCAGGAGGAGGCGCCGGGCCACAGGAACACCTGCCCCTTGATGAGCCGCTCGCCCCTGTCCGCGAAGCGCAGCGCCTCCACCTCCGCGGGCGTCAGCGGGTCCTCGCTCACCGCCCGCAGGTTGGCGGTGAACTGGTCCGGCTTGACGGAGAAGGGGATGGGCACCTGCCCGCGCGCCACGGCCCACTTCAGGCACACCAGCGCCGGGTGCACCCCGTGCGCTTCGGCGATCGCCCGCACGACGGGGTCCTCGGTGTCCACGACGTCCCCGGGGGTGCGGTCCCGCTCGGGGCGCGAGGGCGAGCCCAGCGGGGAGTACCCCACCGGCTGGATGCCGTGCTCCAGGCAGTACCGGAACAGCTCCGGCTGCTGGAAGCACGGGTGCAGCTCCATCTCGTTCAGCTGCGGGGCGATCCGCGCGTCGCGCAGCAGCAGCTCCAGCTTGGGGACCGTGGTGTTGGACGTGCCCAGGTGGCGCACCAGCCCCTGGTCGACCAGGTCCTCCAGGGCGCGCCACAGCCGCAGGTGGGCGTCGTGCTCGTAGGGCCGCGCGGCGGGGTCGCGGTCGTCGGTGCCCGCGCCGGGCGGGTGGTGGTTGGGGAAGGGCCAGTGCACGAACACCGCGTCCAGGTGCTCCAGGCGCAGGTCGCGCAGCGAGGTGCGCACGGAGGCGACCGCGGCTTCCGGCTCGTGCGCGCCGTTCCACACCTTGGACATCACGAACAGCTGCTCGCGCTGCAGGCCGCCGGCGGTGGCGGCGGCCAGGGCCCGGCCGACCTCGGCCTCGTTGCCGTGCACGGGGGCGCAGTCGACGAGCCGGTACCCGGCTGCCAGCGCACCGGCGACCGCCCGGCCCACCTCGCGCGGGCCGTAGCGGTCCGAGCCGAAGGTGCCCACGCCGATGCCGGGCATCAGCGCGCCGCCGGCCAGCCGGCGCTGGGGGACCCCGGCGGGGTCGACCCCCGCGTCCGCGGCGTCCTGCGCGGCCCCCGCCGCCGGTGCGGGGGCGGCCCGGTGCGTGGTGTTCGGCATGCGCGGCGGTTCCTTCGTCGTCGAAGCATCGCTCCGCCCGGAGCCGGGGCCGGCCCCGCACGGCGTCGCGTCCCCGACCGTAAACGAAACGATTCGCGCTGACAAGGCGCGCCGGCGCCGGCGCCGCCCGGGACGTGCGCGGCGCACCCGTCAGCGCGGCGGGGGACCGACCGACCCCCCGGGCGCGTAGGCGCCCGGCAGCACCAGCCGCCGCGGGGCCCGCCGGGCGCCCTCGGGCAGGTGCAGCCGCTCGCGCATCAGCTCCGCGGCGGCCGCGGCGATCTCCTGCACCGGCTGGACGAGGACGGCGGTGCGCGGACGGCTCACGGCGGCGACCTCCCGCCCGTCGAAACCCACGAAGGACACCTGCCGCGGCACCTCCAACCCCGACTCGTTCAGGGCGATCAGGGCCCCCAGCATCAGCTCGTGGTTCGTCGCGTAGATCGCGGTGGGGCGCTGCTCCAGGGCGAGCAGCGAGCGCACGCCCTCCCGGCCCGCCTCGACCGTCAGGGGACCGGTCACGGTGCGGCGGGGCTCCAGCGCCAGCCCCGCCGCGCGCACCGCCCGGGTGAAACCCGCCAGGCGCCCGCGCATGCTCCACACGTCCGCCGTCCCCGTGACGACCGCGAGGTCGCGGTGCCCGGCGGCCAGCAGGTGCTCCACGACGAGCGCCGAGGCCCGGGCGTTGTCCAGCACGACGGCGTCGCAGCGCAACCCCGGCACGAGCCTGTCCACCACCACCAGCGGCAGCCCCCGCCCCGCCGCGGCGACCAGGGAGGCGCGGTCGTGGGCCGAGGGCACGGCGATGATGCCGTCGACGCGGTGGTCCAGCAGGAAGTCCACGCCCCCGGCGGAGGGGGCGTCGGCCCGGTGGCTGGAGCAGACCAGCACCCCGACGCCCTCCCGCCGCAGGGCCGCCTCCACGCCCGCGACGATGGAGAGGTGGAAGTCGTTGCGCAGCTCCGGCAGCAGGACGCCGACCGTCCTCGAGCGACGGGTCCGCAGGCTGCGCGCCACCGCGTTGACCCGGAAGTCCAGCTGCTCGGCGGCGCTCTCGATGGCCAGGCGGTTGTGCTCACGGACGCTGCCGCCGTTGAAGTGCTTCGAGATCGTCGCCAGCGAGAGCCCGGTGAGCCGCTGGATGTCCTTGTACGTCGCGGGCGTCACCGCACCCGGTGCGCGCACCACCCTCGCCCGCACCACCCTCGCCCGTAC
>NZ_JAAALM010000574.1 GCF_009906395.1 Kineococcus indalonis | reverse complement strand
GTGCGGGGGCGGCCTCGCGGGCGGCGGCGGTGCCGCCCGCGCCGTTCGCCGCGCCGCCCGACGCGCCGTTCGCGGAGCCGCCGTGCGCGCCCCCGGCCGCCGGTGCGGCCGTGGTGGACCCCGCCGGGTTGTCGGCGGGGGTGTAGTCGGCGAAGAAGTCCCACCAGGCTTCGTCGACGGAGTGCTTGTCCTTCAGGTACTGCTCGTACAGCTCGTCGACCAGCCACTCGTTGGGGCCGAACGTGGCGAGCTTGTCCTCGTGGGGCGAGGGCTGCTGAGGCACGGCGTTGTCGCCTTCTTCCTCGATAATCGGGCTACGCGGGCGCGGCTCCACCCTATCCCTCGCACCACACCCCCGCGGAACGACGCGGCGCCACCACCGGTGCACGCCGTGTGACCTGCGCGACGCGCGCGGGGCGCCGGCTCAGCGGCCGGGCGCCACCTCGCGCGGCAGGTGCACGTCGATGCGGCAGCCGCCGCCCGGCGGCGTCGGCCCCACCCGGATCGTGCCCCCGTGCAGCTGCACCGCCCAGCGGGCGATCGCCAGGCCCAGGCCGGTGCCGCCGTCGGTGCGCGCGCTGCCGCGCTGGAAGCGCTCGAAGACCCGCTCGCGGTCGGCGTCGGCGATGCCCGGGCCCTCGTCCTGCACGCTGATGCGCACCACCGCGCCCGCCGCGTGCGCGGACACCCGCACCGTGCCGCCCGGGGGGGAGTGCCGCGAGGCGTTGTCCAGCAGGTTCGCCACCACCTGGTGCAGGCGCGCGGAGTCCACGTCCACCGCCAGCCCCGGCGGGTCCACGTCCACCGCGTAGCGCACGTCCCGGCCCGTCATCGACATCGCCCGCGTCGCCTGCTCCAGGAACGGCTCCAGGGCCAGCTCCTCGCGGTCCAGCGAGACCGCCCCCGCGTCCAGGCGCGAGAGGTCCAGCAGCTGCTCCACCAGCCGCCCCAGCCGCTCCGTCTGCGCCAGCGCCGTGCTCAGCGTCCCGTGGTCCGGCTCGGTGACGCCGTCGACGAGGTTCTCCATCACCGCGTGCAGCGCCGAGACGGGGGTGCGCAGCTCGTGGCTGACGTTGGCGACCAGCTCGCGGCGCTCGCGGTCGACGGCCTCCAGGTCCTGCGCCATGCGGTTGAAGGCGTCGGCCAGCTCGCCGACCTCGTCGTTGCTCGTGGAGCGCACCCGCCGGGAGTAGTCGCCGGTGGCCATCGCGCGCGCCGCGGCGGTCATCTCCCGCAGCGGCGAGGTCATCCCGCGCGCCAGCAGCTGCGTGAACACCAGCGTGATCACGATCGCGATCGGCAGCGTGTAGCGCGGGCCGATGCGCAGCCAGTCCATCCGCAGCCCCGCCCACACCAGCAGCGAGGCCACCGTCACCGACGCCGCCACCAGCAGCGCCAGCTTCGTCTTCAGCGAGTGCACCGGGTCCAGCGGGCGCACGTCGGGCCACCCGCGCCGCGCCGCGGTGCGCGCGCCGTCGGCCAGCGCGCCGGCGCGCGCGCGCACCCGCGCCTCGCGCGCGGCGCCGGTCAGCGGGATCGGGCCGGTCAGGCCGGTGCCCGACAGGCCCGCACCGGAGGGGCCGGTGCCCGAGGGGCCGGCGCCGGCGCGCTCGGCCGGGCCGGAGCCGCGCTCGCCGCTCACGGGGCGCCGCCCTCCGCCCCCTGCCCCTGGCCGGGCTCGAAGGCGTAGCCGACGCCGTGCACGGTGCGCACCAGGTCCGCGCCCAGCTTGCGGCGCAGCGCCTTCACGTGGCTGTCGACGGTGCGGGTGCCGGAGGCGTCGGCCCAGTCCCACACGTCCTCCAGCAGCTTCTCGCGCGTGAGCACGGTGCGCGGGGAGCCGGCCAGGCACACCAGCAGGTCGAACTCGGTGGGCGTCAGGTGCACCTCGGTGCCCGAGCGCCGCACCCGCCGCTGGGCGCGGTCGACGACCAGCTCGCCGCCGGAGACGGGGAAGACGAGGGTGCCGGTGTCGGCCGGGGCGCCCACGAGCTGGCGGGCGCGCTCCACGCGCCGCACCAGCGCGTTGACGCGGGCGACGAGCTCGCGCATGGAGAACGGCTTGGTCATGTAGTCGTCGGCGCCGATGCCCAGGCCGACGAGCTTGTCGGTCTCGTCGTCGCGGGCGGTGAGCATGAGGACCGGCACGGGCCGCGAGGCCTGCACCCGCCGGCACACCTCCAGACCGTCGAAGCCGGGCAGCATGACGTCCAGCACCACCACGTCGGGGCGGGTGCGCTCGCACAGCTCCACCCCGCCGGGCCCGTCGCCGGCGGTCTCCACCACGTACCCCTCCGCGCGCAGGCGCCGGGCGACGGCGTCGGCGATCGTCGGCTCGTCCTCGACGACGACGGCCGTGCGGGTGGGGGAGGCGCTGCCGGCAGCCC
>NZ_JAAALM010000573.1 GCF_009906395.1 Kineococcus indalonis | reverse complement strand
GGCCCGACGCGGCGCCCGGGCCCGACGAGCTCGACGAGGCCGGTGGCGGCGGCGCGGCGTGGCGCTGGGTGCTGGAGCACGGCGAGCGCTCCGGCCGGCTGCGGCACGTGGAGGTCCTGCCCGCCCGGGCCGGCGAGCGCGCGGACTGGCCGGCCTGGGCGGACCCGGAGGTCGTCGCGGCGCTGGAGCGCGGCACGGGCGGGCTGCCGTGGCGGCACCAGGTGCTGGCGGCCGACGCCGTGCACGCGGGGCGCTCCACGGTGCTGGCCGCGGGCACCGCCTCGGGCAAGTCGCTGGCCTTCCAGCTGCCCGTGCTGACCGAGCTGCGCCGCCCCGGCGGGGCCCTGGGCGAGCGCGGCGCCACCGCCCTCTACCTGGCGCCCACCAAGGCGCTGGCCGCCGACCAGGACGCGCGGCTGCGCGCGCTGGGCCTGGAGCGGCCGCTGAGCGCCACCTACGACGGCGACACGCCGCCGGAGGTGCGCCGGTGGGTGCGCCGGCACGCCTCCCTGGTGCTCACCAACGTCGACATGCTGCACCGCTCGGTGCTGCCCGGCCACGAGCACTGGGCGCCGTTCCTGCGCCGGCTGCGCTTCGTGGTGGTCGACGAGTGCCACACGTACCGGGGGGTGTTCGGCTCGCACGCCGCGGCGGTGCTGCGCCGGCTGCGGCGGCTGGCCGCCCGCTACGGCGCCGAGCCGGTGTTCGTGCTGGCCTCGGCCACGGTGGCCGAGCCGGCCACCACCGCGCGGCGCCTGACGGGCGTGGAGGTGCTGGCCGTGGAGGGCGACACCTCCACCCGCCCGCGCGTGGACGTGGCGCTGTGGGAGCCACCGCGGCGCGGCGCGCTCGGGGAGGCGCCCGGGAGCGCGGACACCGCGGACGCCGCGGACGAGGAGCGGGGCGCCGGCGGCGAGCAGCGCACCGCGACCGCGGAGACGGCCGACCTGCTGGCGGGCCTGGTCGAGCGCGGCGTGCGGACCCTGGCGTTCGTGCGCAGCCGCGCCGGGGCGGAGTCGGTGGCCGCCGCCGCGCGCCGGCGGCTGCTGGAGCGCACCCCGCAGCGGGCCGGGGCGGTGCTGGCCTACCGCGGCGGGTACCTGCCGGAGGAGCGGCGCGAGCTGGAGGAGGGGCTGCGCTCGGGGCGGGTGCTGGGCATGGCCACCACGCGCGCGCTGGAGCTGGGCGTGGACGTGGCCGGGCTGGACGCGGTGCTCATCGCCGGCTGGCCGGGCACTCGCGCCTCCTTCCGCCAGCAGCTGGGCCGGGCGGGGCGGCGCGGGCGGCCGGCGCTGGGGGTGTTCGTCTCGCGCGACGACCCGCTGGACACCTACCTGGTGCACCACCCGGAGGCGCTGTTCGGCGTGGACGTGGAGGCCACCGTGCTGGACCCCTCCAACGCGTACGTGCTGGCCCCGCACCTGGCGGCCGCCGCGCAGGAGCTGCCGCTGACGGAGGCGGACCTGGAGCTGTTCGGGCCGGCGGCGCCGGGGGTGGTGGAGCTGCTGGTGGGGCGCGGGCTGCTGCGCCGGCGCGCGCAGGGGTGGTTCTGGACGCGCCCGGAGCGCGCCAGCGAGCTGACGGACCTGCGCGGGGCCGGTGGGACGGTGCGCGTGGTGGAGTCCGCCACGGGCCGGGTGCTGGGCACCGTGGAGGCGGGGGCGGCGGACTCCGCCGTGCACGCCGGTGCCGTGCACGTGCACCAGGGCCGCACCTACGTCGTCGACGAGCTGGACCTCCAGCAGCAGGTGGCGCTGGTGCACCCGGAGACGCCCGACCACACCACCCACGCCCGCAGCCGCAGCGACGTGCGGGTGCTGCGGGAGGAGCAGCGCGCCGCGCACGGCCCGCTGACCGTCTGCCGCGGCGTGGTGGAGGTCACCAGCCGGGTGACGGGGTTCCTGCGCCGGCGCGCGGGCACCGGCCAGGTGCTGGGCGAGGAGCCGCTGGACCTGCCGGAGCGCCGGCTGCGCACCCGCGCGGTGTGGTGGTCGCTGGACCCGGACGCCGCCGCGCGCGCCGTGGACGGGGCGCCGGGGCGGCTGCCCGGCGCGCTGCACGCCGCCGAGCACGCCGCGATCGGGCTGCTGCCGCTGCTGGCCACGTGCGACCGGTGGGACCTGGGCGGGCTGTCGACCGCGCTGCACCCCGACACCGGCCGGCCCACCGTGTTCGTGCACGACGCGGTGCCCGGCGGCGCGGGGTTCAGCGACCGCGGGCACGAGCGGCTGGCCGAGTGGCTGACCGCCACCCGCGACGCCGTGCGCGCCTGCCGCTGCGCCTCCGGCTGCCCGGCGTGCGTGCAGTCGCCCAAGTGCGGCAACGGCAACGAGCCGCTGGACAAGGCCGGCGCGGTGGCGGTGCTCGACGTGGTGGTGGCCGCGCTCAGCGGG
>NZ_JAAALM010000572.1 GCF_009906395.1 Kineococcus indalonis | reverse complement strand
CCCCGGTGGCGGGCGGGGAGCGGGAGCGGCTGCTGGGCCTGGTCGCCGCGCACGTGCTCGAGCACGGCGTGACGTCCCTGACGCTGCGCGGGGTGGCCGGCGCCGTCGGCTCGAACAACCGCATGCTGCTGTACTACTTCGGCAGCAAGGAGGCCCTGGTCGGCGAGGCGCTGCGGGCCGTGGGCGAGGAGCGCTTCCCCGGCTTCGCCACCGCCTGGTCGGCGCTGGAGCGCGGGCGCGGCCCGCTGCGCCAGGACCTGCAGCGGGTGTGGTCGGCGATCGCCGCGCCCGAGCACCTGCCGTTCCTGCGGCTGTTCTTCGAGGTGTTCGGGCAGGCCGCGCGCGGCGACGAGCGCTGGCGCGGGGTGCTGGGCGACATCGGCGACTGGCAGCGCCCCGCGGCGGTGCGCTTCGCCCGCGAGGGCCTGGCGCCGCGGGTGGCGCAGGCGCGCGCCACCGAGCTGGTGGCCCTGTGGCGCGGGCTGCAGATGACGCTGCTCATCACGGGCGCCGGCGGCGCGGCCGAGCGGGAGCGGCGCCGGGCGGTGGAGGAGGTGCAGCGCGCGGCGCTGGACGCCTTCTGCGCGCGCCTGCCCGGCGCGGCCGGGCCGGTGGCCGGCGAGGGCTGAGGCCGGCGCCTCACCGGGCGGCGGCCAGGTCCGCCGCCGAGCCCGCGGAGGGCCCCGCGGAGGGTCGCGCGGCGAACGCCGCGCCGGGGTGGTCGGCGGACAGCCGCGGCGAGGGCGCGCCCAGGCGCTCGCGCAGGGTGCCGCCGCCGGCGGCGCGCTCCTCCTCGTGCGGAAGGCGCCCGCGGCGGCGCAGCTCGGGCACCACGAGCTCGCAGAACAGCTCGTGGTCGCCGGGGGAGAAGACGGCCTCCAGCAGGAACCCGTCCACGTCGGTGGTCCCCACCAGCTCCTCCAGCTGGTCGGCGACCTCGCGCGGGTCGCCGACGACGGTGAAGCCGCGGGTGCCGCGCCCGCGCAGCTCAGCGAGCACCTCGCGCACCAGCGGCGTGCTGCCGTCGGGGCGGCGGAAGCGGTCGATGTTGCTCTGCCCCATCTGACCCACGCGCGGGTCGGCGGCGCGGGCCAGCGCCTCGTGCAGCGGCAGCTCCTGCGGCAGGGCCAGCAGGTCGATGCCGGTGTTCCCGGCGTAGATCACGGAGGCGACCTCGTCGGTCTGCATCCGCTCGAACTCCGCGCGCCGCTCGCGGGCCAGCTCCGCGGTGGCGGCCACGGTGACCGTGGCGCCCACGAGGACCTTCACCGAGCGCGGGTCGCGGCCGTGGGCGGCGGCGCGGGCGCGGATGTCGGCCACGTTGGCGGCGGCGTGCGCGGGGGTGGTGCCCTGCAGGAAGACGCACTCGGCGGTGCTCGCGGCGAACTCCCGGCCCGCGGTGGAGGTGCCGGCCTGGAACAGCACCGGGGTGCGCTGCGGCGAGGGCGGCACGGTGAAGTAGCCGGAGGAGCGGTAGTGGGTCCCGGCGTGCTCGACGCGGTGCAGGCGCTCGGGGTCGGCGAACACACCGGCCTCGGCGTCCTCGACGAGGGCGCCGTCCTCCCAGCAGCCCTCCCACAGCTTCAGGCACAGCTCGACGTGCTCGCGGGCGATCTCGTAGCGGCGGTCGTGCGCGGTCATCTCCCGGTGGCCGAACAGGGCGGCCACGGCGTCCTGGGAGGCGCCGGTGACCACGTTCCAGCCCACGCGCCCGCCGGTGAGGTGGTCCAGGGTGCCGAAGCGGCGGGCCGTGGCCACCGGGTGGTCCACGCCGGTGGAGCAGGTGACGACGAAGCCCAGCCGCGAGGTGGCGGCCGCCAGGGCGGGGATGAGCAGCACCGGGTCCAGCCCGGAGAAGTTCAGCCCCCCGCGCGCCGCGGCGGGCGGCAGGTCGCCGTCCACCGTGGGGTAGCCGTAGCCGTCGGCGAAGAAGAGGAAGTCGAACCCGGCGTCCTCCAGCAGCCGGGCGATGCCCGTCCAGTGGCCGAGCTCGCGGTGGTGGCGCGAGCCGCTCCAGGGGTGCGACCAGCTCAGCGTGCCGCCCACCTGCGGGGCGGCGACCTCGAACACTCCCAGGTGCATCCTGCGCACGACGATCTCCTCGCTGCCGACGGTGCTGACGGGCCGGCGGTGAACCGGGCGGTTCACATGTCAGCACAGCTGAGGTTTCAGCGGTGTTTCCCCGCCCCCGGCGGGCCCGCGCGAACCGGCGGTGACGGTGCCCGCGACGCGGAAACGCGCCGTTAACGCCTGCGTGACACGACCGCCGCTCCGGGGTGCTTCAGTACCACCTCCGGCACGTCGGCGCCCTGCGGGCGCCCCGCCGGCGCGTTCCCCACCGCGGTCCACCCGGCTCCCGCGCCGGCGCGCCGCCACCACACCCCACGGAGCAGCCA
>NZ_JAAALM010000571.1 GCF_009906395.1 Kineococcus indalonis | reverse complement strand
CCCCCCGGCTGCCGAGGGCCCGCCGCGCCCGCGCGCGGGCGGGTGAGCGCGGGCGGGGTCCGCGACCCCTGCCGCGCGGGCGCGGGCGCGGGCCGGACCCGCCGCTGAGGGTCCTGGGGCCGGTGTCGGTGGGCTCCGCGGGCGGCGCGGTGCCGCCGCGGCTGCGCCGGCTGCTGGCGGTGCTGCTCACCCGGGCGGGGTCGGTGGTCACCGTCGACCGGCTGGCCGACGTGGTGCGGGACGGCGCGCCCGCGCCGGAGGTCCCGGCGTCGCTGCCGCGCGCGCCCGGGGGCCTGCTGGGGCGCGAGGAGGACCTCGCCGGGCTGCTGACGCGCCTGGTGCAGGAGTCGGTGGTGGCGGTGGACGCCCCCGGCGGGCACCGCCACCGGCTGCTGGAGACGCTGCGCGCCCACGGGTGCGAGCGGCTGGCCGCGCGCGGGGCGCGGCCGGTGGGGACCCGCGCCGCCTACGACGCCGCCGCGGGCACGGCCGCGGAGGCGGTCCTGCTGGCCGCCTCGGTGGAGGAGCGGCTGGCCGCCGTCTACGCCGACCTGGCCGCCGCCGCCGGCACCGACCGAGCGGTGGCCGCCGCCGGCGTCGTGCGCGCCGCGCGCGCCGCGCGCGGCTGGGGCGGCACCGCCACGAGCTTCCCCGGCCTGCCCGAGCTGGGCGAGGACGGCCTGCCGGTGCCCACCGCCACCAGCACCGCCACCCGCGCTCCCACCAGCTCGGCCACCAGCGCTCCCACCAGCTCGGCCGCGGGCACCCCCGGCGCCGGCGGGTGAGCGCGCCGCGGCGCACCGGCGGGCCCCCGCTGGCGGCCGGTGCGGCGGCTGGGAGGATGAGCGCGAGATGAGCGCACCACACGCACCGGCGGCCGCGGACGGGCCGCTGCGGATCATGACGTGGAACGTCTGGTGGCGCTTCGGCGACTGGCGCGCCCGCCGCGAGGCGATCCTGGCCGTCCTCGCCGAGCACCGCCCGGACGTGGTGGGGCTGCAGGAGGTCTGGGCCACCCGCGGCCCGGGCGCGGAGAACCTGGCCCACTGGCTGGCCGAGCGCCTGGGCATGCACGCCGCCTGGTCCCCCTCCCCGCGACCGCACCGCTGGCAGCGCCGGCTGTCCCCGCACGACCCCGACGCGGGGGCGGTGGACTTCGGCAACGCCGTGCTCAGCCGCCACCCGCTGCTGGAGCAGCGGGTGCTGCCGCTGC
This sequence comes from Kineococcus indalonis, assembly GCF_009906395.1. GTDB lineage: Bacteria > Actinomycetota > Actinomycetes > Actinomycetales > Kineococcaceae > Kineococcus > Kineococcus indalonis. Next base: position 1,185 of record NZ_JAAALM010000571.1, on the reverse strand, counting down.
CGGCCGCCGACCGCGAGGACGAGGGCCGCACCGCGCTGCAGGTGCTCGTGGACGCCCCGCGGCGCCCGCTGCCCTTCACCACCACGCACCTGAACTCCTCCCCCGCCGAGTCGGCGGTGCGCACCGCGCAGGTGCGCGAGCTGGTCCCCTTCGTGGCCGCCGGAGCGCGGCGCGGCGAGCACTACCCGCCGGTGCTGACCGGCGACTTCAACGCCCTGGCGAGCTCGGACGAGATGCGGCTGGCGCGCGGGTACGAGACGCCCGGGCCCGTGGAGGGGTTCGTGCTCGTGGACTCCTGGCTCTTCGCCGAGCCCGGCGACCCCGGGCTGACGTGGGACCGGCGCAACCCCTGGGTGGCGCGGGTGCACCAGCCCAGCGCGCGCATCGACCACGTCCTGGTGGGCCTGGCCCCCTTCAGCGGGGAGGGCTCGGTGCGCGACGTGCGCCTGGTGGCCACCGAGCCGGTGGGCGGGGTGTGGGCCTCCGACCACGCGGCCGTGCTCGTCGACCTGGAGCCGTAGGCGCCGCGGGGTGCGCCCGCGGCGCACCGGCCGGACGATGGCCCGGTGAGCACCGCGAGCCCCTCCGTGCGCTCCGCCGGCGGCGCCGGCTCCCGCGACGGGCTGCGCCGGGCCGTGCTGGCGGTCAGCGCCGTCCTCGCGGTCGCCGGCTCCGCGGTGGGCTCCGGGGCCCTCGGCGGCACGCCGGTCGCGCAGGCGGCCGGCGGGGCCCTGTCGGCCTCGGCGACGCTCGTGGCGCCCGACGGGCCGGCGTTCGCGGTCTGGGGCGTGGTCTACGCCGGGCTGCTGGCGCTGGCGGTGCTGCAGCTGCTGCCCGCCCGGGCGCACGACGCCCGCCAGCGCGCCACCGGGTGGTGGGTCACCGCCTCGCTGCTGCTGAACCTCGCGTGGATCCTCACCGTGCAGGCGGGACGGGTGGCCGCGTCGGTGGTGGTGATCGCGGCGCTGCTGGTGGTGCTGGTGGTGACCTTCGGGCGCCTGCTGGGCACCGCGCCCACCGGGCCGGTCGAGGCCGTCGTCGTGGACGGCACCGTGGGGCTGTACCTGGGCTGGGTGAGCGTCGCGACGGTGGCGAACACCGCCGCGGCGCTGAAGCAGGCCGGGCTGACCACCGCCGAGCCGGCGTGGGCGGTGGGGGTGCTCGCCCTGGCGGGCGCGGTGGGGG
>NZ_JAAALM010000570.1 GCF_009906395.1 Kineococcus indalonis | reverse complement strand
CAGGAGATCCGCCATGCCTCGCACCCCCCACCTGCACGTGCCCGACCTGTCCGGCCGGCGCGCCGTCGTCACCGGAGCCAGCGACGGCATCGGCTTCGGCATCGCGCGCCGGCTGGCCGCCGCCGGGGCCGAGGTGCTCCTGCCCGTGCGCAACCGCGTCAAGGGCGAGGCCGCCCTGGCCCGCATCCGCGCCGCGCACCCGGGCGCCCGCGCCTCGCTGCGCGCGCTGGACCTGTCCTCGCTGCGCTCGGTGGCCGCCCTGGGCGAGCAGCTGCGCGCCGAGGGCCTGCCCGTGCACCTGCTGGTGAACAACGCCGGCGTCATGACCCCGCCCGAGCGGCAGGTCACCGCCGACGGGTTCGAGCTGCAGCTGGGCACCAACCACCTCGGCCACGTGGCGCTGGTGGCGCACCTGCTGCCGCTGCTCGTCGCGGGCCGGGCCCGCGTCACCTCGCAGGTCAGCGTGGCGGCGCGCAGCGGGGAGGTGAACTGGGACGACGTGAACTGGGAGGCCTCCTACGCCGGCATGCGCGCCTACGGCCAGTCGAAGATCGCCTTCGGCCTCTTCGGGCTCGAGCTGGACCGGCGCAGCCGCGCGGAGGGCTGGGGCATCACCAGCAACCTCTCGCACCCCGGGGTGGCGCCCACCAGCCTGCTGGGCGCGCGCGCGGAACTGGGCAGGGAGCGCGACACCCCGCAGATCGCCCTGATCCGCCGCCTCTCGCGCGCGGGGGTCCTGGTGGGCACGGTGGACAGCGCGCAGCTGCCCGCGCTGTTCGCCGCCACCTCGCCGCTGGCGCGCGGCGGGCGGCTGTACGGGCCCTCCGGGCCCGGCCACCTCGGCGGCGGCCCGGCCGAGCACGCCCTGTTCCGGCCCCTGCGCGACGCGCGGGCGGCCGAGCGCGTCTGGCGGGTCTCCGAGGAACTGGCCGGGGTCTCCTTCGCCGCTCCCGCGGCGGCCTGAGCGGGGACCGCGCGCCGCGGCAGGCGGGTGCCCGGGCCGCACCGGGGACCGGTGCGGCCCGGGCACCTCACCCGAAGTGCGCGTCGGCGGTCGCCTGGTCGGCCTCGAAGATGCGGATCTCGTCGATGAGGCCCTCGCGCACGCGGTACAGGTTCAGCCGCAGCAGCTCGAACGGCGAGGGGCCGCCGAAGCGCTCGCGCACGAACAGGGCGACGTGCTCCTCACCGGCGAGCATGTCGAGCAGGTCCACCCGCACCTCACCGGGGGCGCGGGCCAGCGCGGCGCGCAGGTACCCCACCACCTCCGCCTTGCCGTTCTTCACGCCCGCGACCGGCGAGGTGCCCGGCACGTGCCCGACGATGCCGGGGGCGAAGTGGGCGAAACCCTCCTCCCACCGCCCGGCGCGCATCGCGCTGATGTAGCTGGTCATGACGTCCACCGCGGTCGTGCGCGTGTTCTGCACCGGAGTGCTCCTGACTCGTCGAGGGTCGGTGCTCGTGGGCGCGGCGGACCTGTCCGCCGCGCTCACTGCTCGGTGTCCTGGGTGGCGGAGAAGTCCTTCAGGGTGTTCACGCCGGCGCCCGGGGCGAAGCGGTCCCGGCCGGTCCCGCCGGTGAGGGTGTCGTCGCCGTCGCCACCGACGAGGACGTCACGTCCCGCGTCGCCGCTGAGGACGTCGGCGCCGCCGGCGCCGACGAGCAGGTCGGAGCCGACCGTGCCGGTGAGCGTGTTCGCGCCGCCGTCGCCGACGGCGACGGCGATCCCCAGGGTGCGCGAGGCCTCCCCGTCGGAGGCCTTGAGCGTGACCAGGGCCTTGCCCGCCACGCCGCTGCTCGCCGTGATCGTCACGGTCCGCACTCCGTTGAGGCCGGTGCCGAAGACGACCGACGAGTTCGGGACCAGCGCGGTGTTGCTGGAGGAGGCGCTGAGGACCAGCCCGCCGGCGGGCTGGTCGGGATCGCTCACCACGAGCGGGAAGGTGCCGGAGCGGGCGCCGGCGGAGAGCGAGCCGCTGCCCGGGTCGACGAGCAGCGTGGGGGTCACGTCGGGCGCGACCACGAGGCGGACGGTGGCGGGGGCCGAGATGTGCCCGCTGGCGTCCTGCACCTCGTAGGTGAAGGAGTCGGTGCCGGCGAAACCCTTGTCCGGGGTGTAGGTGATGCTTCCGTCGAAGGCCAGCTTCGCCGTGCCGTGCTGGGCCTGGTCCCGCCGCACCGAGGTGATCCGCTCGTCCTGCGGGTCCACGTCGTTGCTCAGCACGCCACCGGGGGCCTTGAGCGTGAAGGTGGTGTCGTGCTTGACGAAGAAGACGTCGTCGAGGGCCACCGGGTCCAGCGCACCGGCGGAGGCGGTGGACAGGGCGCCCAGGGGGATCAGGGCGACGGTCAGGGCCGTGGCCAGCGCGGCGCTGCGGGTGCGGCGGGCGGTGCGGGCACGGCGGGTG
>NZ_JAAALM010000056.1 GCF_009906395.1 Kineococcus indalonis | reverse complement strand
CGGCCAGCGCGGGCAGGACCGCCTCGCGGGCGCGGTCGGCGACGGTGGCGGCCGCGACGCCGACGACGACCTCGCCCACCACGCGGCCGGACTCCAGCAGCCCGGAGACCAGGTGCAGGCGGTTGGCGAACTCGTGGCGCTGGGCGCGCAGCACCTCCCCCACGGCCTGCACCGCGTCCAGCTGGCGGGTCAGCACCGACCCCACCGACGCCCTGGCCGGGCGGGAGGTCGTCACCGAGGAGGTCGGCACCCTGGGCGCCTCCGCGCGGGCCAAGGTGCCCGTGCGGGCCCCGGGCGACCCCGGCCGCGTGGTGGGCGAGGTCGTCGTCGGCGTCGCGGCCGCCACCGTCGCCGACCGCGCCCGCGAGGCGGTCCTGCCCGCGCTGGCCGTGGCCGGCGCGGCGCTGCTGGTGGGCGTGGCCGGCGCCGCCGCGCTCGCCGCCCGGCTGCGCCGCCTCACCCTGGGCCTGCAGCCGGAGGAGATCGGCGGGCTGCTGCAGGGCCACGAGGCGGTCCTGCGCGGCATCGCCGAGGGCGTGATCTCCGTGGGTCCCGACGGGCGCGTCGTGCTCGCCAACGACGAGGCCGCCCGGCTGCTGGGGCGCCCGCTGGGCGCCGGCGACGACGCCGGCGAGCTGCCCGAGGCGGTGCGCCGGTGCCTGCGCCGCCCCGGCGGCGCACCCTCCCTGGCCCTGGTGGGCGAGCGCACCCTGCTGCTGGCCGCGCGCCAGGTCGACCGCGACGGGCGCGCCCTCGGCAGGGTCCTCACGGTGCAGGACCGCACCGACGTGGAGCTGCTGACCCGCCAGCTGGACGCGGTGCAGGCCGTGGGGGAGGTGCTGCGCGCCCAGCGCCACGAGTTCGCCAACCGCCTGCACCTGGTCTCCGGGCTGCTGGAGTCCGGCCGCACGGACGAGGCCGCGGAGTACGTGCGCACCCTGCTGGCCACCGGCCCGCTGGGGGTGCGCCTGGAGGGGCTGGAGGCCGTGCGCGACCCCTACCTGCAGGCGTTCCTGGCCGCCAAGGCCAGCCACGCCCGCGAGCGCGGCGTGCGGCTGCGCCTGGGCGAGGTGGCCGTGGCCGGGCGCGTGGTGGACCCGGTGGACGTCACCACCGTGCTGGGCAACCTCGTCGACAACGCCGTGACCGCCGCCCGCGGGGGCCGGGAGCCGGTGGTGGAGGTCGACGTCCTGCAGGACGGCACCGACCTGGTGCTGGCGGTGGCCGACTCCGGCCCCGGCGTGCCCGAGGCGCTGCGCGAGCAGGTGTTCGAGGCCGGGGTGAGCACGGGCGGTTCGGGCATCGGGCTGGGCCTGGTGCGCCAGGTGGCGCGCGAGCGCGGCGGCGACGCCTGGCTGGCCGCCCCTGCGGACGGCGGCGCGGACGACGGCGCGGACGACGGCGCGGACGACGGCGCGGACGGCGGCGCGGACGCGCCCGCGGGCCTGGGCGGGGCGGTGTTCGTGGCCCGGCTGCCCGGCGCGATGGCGCCCCCGGGCGCTGCCGCGGACCGCGTGCCGGAGGTGCCCTGATGGCCGCCGGCGCCGGTCGCCCGCTGAGCGTGCTCGTCGTCGACGACGACTTCCGCGTGGCCTCCCTGCACGCCGGGTACGTGGAGGCCGTCGCCGGGTTCGCCGTGGCCGGCACCGCCGGCGGCACCGCGCAGGCGCGGGCGCTGGCCGCGCGCCTGGCCGCGGCCGGCGAGCCGGTGGACCTGGCCCTGGTCGACGTCTTCCTGCCCGACGGCTCCGGGCTGGACCTCGTGGCGTCCCTGGACTGCGACGCGTTCGTGCTCACCGCGGCCGGGGAGCCGGGCACCTTCCGCCGCGCCCAGCGCGCCGGGGCGCTGGGCTACCTCGTCAAGCCGTTCGCCGAGGTCGTGCTGCACAACCGGCTGCGCGCCTACGCCCGCTACCGGCGGGTGCTGGACACCGCCACCGAGCTGGACCAGGAGCTCGCCGACGCGGCCCTGCGCGCCCTGCACGGCGAGGCGTCCCCGGTGCGCGGGGCCTCCGGCGCCACCCGCGAGCTGGTGCTGCAGGCGCTGCGCGAGGCGCCCGGGCCGCTGTCGGCCGCCGAGGTGGCCGCCGCCACCGGCATCTCCCGGGCCACCGCCCAGCGCCACCTGGCCGCCCTGGACGGCGAGGGGCGCCTGGCGCTGCGGCTGCGCTACGGCAGCACCGGGCGCCCCGAGCAGCGCTACGCCCCCCTGGAGCGCTGACCCGGCAGGGGCCGCCGACAGCCCTCCGATCGGGTGACTCTTGGGGCTGTTGAGGTGCGATGTTCACTTCTGCGTGGTGCTCTTGTCACAGCACGCAATCACGCGGCAGGCTTCCAGAGCCACGCCGCCCGCGAGCCGGCACCGGTCGGCACCACCGGGGCGCGAGAGGGCCGCCGCCACCGGGCGGCGGCAGAGGGGAGGGCACGCCATGGTCCGGTGGCCCTGGTCCGCCCGCCACCAGGCCGGTGACGACGTGCGCGCCCGCGTGGTGCCGTGGGCCCTCGCCTCGCCCCTCGTGGTCGTCGGCGTCGTCGCCCTCGTCCAGCGCCTCCTGGACGGCCCGCCCAGCCTCAGCGCCCTGCTCGCCGCCCTGTGCGGCGGCCTGGTCAGCGCCCTGCTGCTGCTGCTGCTGTCCGCGCAGGCCGCCGAGCGCGTCGACGAGGACGCCCGCCACCGCCAGGAGATGCTCGACGCCGCCCTGCGCCAGGCGCTGCACGACCCCCTCACCGACCTGGGCAACCGGCAGCTGTTCACCGACCGCCTCCAGCACGCCCTCGCCCGGCGCGGCTCGCGCGGCTGCGCGGTCCTCTACCTGGACCTGGACGGCTTCAAGGGCGTCAACGACGTCCACGGCCACGCCGCCGGCGACGCCGTGCTCGTCGAGGTCGCGCACCGCCTGCGCGCGGCCGTGCGCCCGGAGGACACCGTGGCCCGCTTCGGCGGCGACGAGTTCGCCGTCCTGTGCGAGGACCTCTCCGACGACCTCACCGCCAGCCGCATCGCCGAGCGCGTGGTCTCCTCCATCGCCGACCGGCCCATCGCCGTGGGCGCCGAGCGCTCGCTGAGCATCACCCCCAGCGTCGGCATCGCCCTGGCCCGCGACGAGGGCGACGCCTCCAAGCTGCTGCGCCGCGCCGACGCCGCCCTGTACCGGGCCAAGGAGGGCGGCAAGGCCCGCTCCGAGCTGTTCGACGAGCGCATGCAGGCGCAGGCCGTGGACGCCTCCCAGACCGAGGTGGACCTGGCGATGGCCGTCGAGCAGGGCCAGCTGCGGCTGCACTACCAGCCGATCGTGGACCTCACCGACGGGCACGTGCAGGGCGTGGAGGCGCTGCTGCGCTGGCAGCACCCCCGCCGCGGCCTGCTGCACCCGGGCGACTTCGTGCCGCTGGCCGAGCGCACCGGGCTCATCGTGCCCATCGGGCGGTGGGTGATCCGCGAGGCGTGGCGCACGCTGCAGGAGTGGTACGCCCGCGAGGGCGACGACTGCGGGTTCACCGTCTCCGTGAACGTCTCCCTCCGCCAGCTGGCCAACGCGCAGCTGCTCGACGCCGTGGCCGCCGAGCAGCCCTCCGGCGCGGCCGGCAACGCGCTGCTGGTGGAGGTCAGCGAGGAGCTGCTCGTCGCCGACGCCAACGCCGGCTTCAGCACCCTGCACGCGCTGCGCATGATGGGCGTGCGCGTGGGCGTCGACGACTTCGGGCGCGGGGTCTCCTCCCTGTCGCACCTGCAGACGATGCCCGTCGACCACGTCAAGGTGGACCGGCACTTCATCGCCGGGCTGGGCCGGCGCCGCCAGGACGAGGCCGTCGTGGCCGGCATCATCGGCATGGCCCGCAACATGGGCGTGGGCGTCATCGCCGAGGGCGTGGAGACCACCGAGCAGCTGGCGACGCTGCGCCGGATGGGCTGCGACGCCGCGCAGGGCTTCCTGCTGGCCCACCCCGGCCCCGCGGTCGTCGGCCTGGAGCGGGCGCTGCCCGAGGCCACGACGGGGATGCTGCACGAGGTCCTCGACCTGGACCTCGAGCGCCCCGTGCCCCTGCGGCGCGGCGCGCTGAGCGCCGACCCCGCCGGTCGCTGAGCGCGGCGGGGCGCTCCGGTAGCGTCGCGCGGGTGCCGCGCATCGAGCTGGAGGACCTCGCCGACGAGCGGTGCGCGGACCTGCTGCGCGACTACACCTCCCTGAAGGACGTGCAGCTGCGCGCGCGCCGCGAGCCCGCCGAGGGCCTCTTCCTCGCCGAGGGCGTGGAGGTGATCCGCCGGGCGCTGGCCGCCGGGCACCGCCCCCGCTCGTTCCTGCTCAGCCCGGCCCGCGCCGGCGAGCTCGCCGACGTCCTGCCGGCGGAGGCGCCCGTGCTCGTGGCCCCCGTGGAGGCGTTCGCGCGCCTGACGGGGGTGGACCTGCACCGCGGCGCCCTCGCCTCGATGCACCGCCCCGCGCAGCGCGGCGTCGCGGACCTGCTCGCCGCGCTGGGGCCCGGCCCGCGCCGCCTGGTGGTGCTGGAGGACGTGGTGGACCACACCAACGTCGGCGCCCTGTTCCGCTCCGCCGCCGCGTTCGGCGTCGACGGCGTCGTCGTCAGCCCGCGCTGCGCCGACCCGCTCTACCGGCGCAGCGTGCGCGTGTCGATGGGCACCGTGCTGCACCTGCCGTGGGCGCGGGCCGAGCACTGGCCCGGCGACCTGGACCTGCTGCGCGCCGGCGGCTTCACGGTGGCCGCGCTGGCCCTGGCCGAGCACGCCGTGGAGCTGGGCGACTTCCCCGCGCCGCAGCGCCTGGCGCTGCTGCTGGGCACCGAGGGCGACGGGCTGAGCCGGCGGGCGCTGGCGCGCGCGGACGTGGCGGTGCGCATCCCCATGGACCCGCGGGTGGACAGCCTCAACGTCGCCGCGGCCAGCGCCGTCGCGCTGTGGCAGACCCGCCCGCGCTGAGGCCCGCGCTGGGGTCCGCGCCCGCCCGCGCCCCCACCAGCCGGCGCAGCGCGAGCTGCGCCGGCGGCGCGTAGGGCGCGCACAGCAGCGCCGGGGACAGGCGCAGCTCGGTGAGGCTGCCGCCGGGCACCGCCACCACGCGGTGCTCCAGCTCGGCGCTCAGCGGGCCGGCGCCCACCCGCCAGCTCCAGGTGCGCGCCGCCTCGTCCACGGCGGTCACCTCGAACGGCACCCGCACGCCCAGCGGCGCGCGCACCGCGCCCCGCACGCCCACCGCGATGCGCGGGGCGGACACCTCCACGCCGCGCACCTGCGGCGACCACGACGGCCAGCGCGCCGGCACCGCGTAGTCCTCCCACGCGGCGCCGGCCGCCCGCGGCCCGCGCGCCACCAGCAGCAGCGCCACCCTCAGCCGCGCAGGGCGATGTCGGCGACCTGCGCGCCGGGCAGGGAGGCCACGTCGGCCCCGCGCACCACGAGCTTGGAGCGGCGCACCCCGGAGCCGATCAGCACCCACGGCGACTCGGCCACGGCCCGGTCCACCAGCACGCGCCAGCCGCCGGGCAGGCCCACGGGGGTGATGCCGCCGAACTCCATGCCGGACTCGGCCACGGCCCGCTCCTGCGGCAGGAAGGAGGCCTTGCGCACGTCCAGGGCCCGCTTCACCGCGCCGTTGACGTCGGCGCGGGTGGTGGCCAGCACCACGCACGCGGCCACGCGCTCCTCGCCGCCGCGCCTGCCGGAGACGAGCACGCAGTTCGCCGAGCCCTCCAGCGGGACCCCGGCCGCCTCCACGAGGGCGGCGGTGTCGGCCACGTCCTCCTCGATGGCGCACACCCGCGCGCCCTCCGGCAGCGCCGCCGCCACGGCCGGCGGCAGCAGCCCGGGGTGCTCGGCGGGCGCCAGCAGCTCCAGGGCGCCGGCGACGGAGCGCGGGCCCAGCACCGAGGGGTCGGTGCCCGCGGGGGAGTCCTGCCCGCTCACCGCGCGAAGACGGGGGTGAGGGTGGCGCGGGCCAGCACGTGGCCGAGGGAGGCGAAGGCGGCGACGGTGGCGGTGGCGCCCTCGGGCAGGCCGAGGGACTCCACGTCCAGGGCGTGCACGGCGAAGACGTAGCGGTGCGCCCGGTCGCCGGGCGGCGGGGCGGCCCCGGTGTAGTCGGCGGTGCCCATGTCGTTGCGCAGCACGGTGACCCCCCGGGGCGCCGGCTGGGCGCCCGCACCGGTCGGCAGGCTCGTCACGTCCGCGGGCACGTCCACCAGGGTCCAGTGCCAGAAGCCGGCCGGGGTGGGGGCGTCCGGGTCGAAGCAGTTCACGAGGAAGGACCTCGTGCCCTCGGGGAACCCGGACCAGGACAGCTGGGGGGAGGTGTTCCCGCCGGCGTGGGCCTCGGCCATCGGCTCGCCCTCGGCGACGTCGGTGGACGTCAGCTCGAAGGAGGGCACCTGCGGCAGCAGCGCGTACGGGTCGGGGGCCACGGGGCGTTCGAGGTTCATGCCAGCACGCTAGGGCGGGGCCCGTGCGGCTGCACGAGGGGGTGCGCCGGGCCGGTCCCTGGGGGTGGACCGGCCCGGCGCGGGGCCGTGCTGCTCAGCCCTTGGGGATGAGCGGGGCGTTGAGGGGCAGGTGCGAGCCGGTGAGGACCGCCTGGGCGGCGCGGTGGGACCTGGGGTTGAGCACGACCGGCGCCATCAGGTTGACGGTGGAGTCCTCCAGGCTCTTGCCGATGTTGACCACGGCCAGCACGGCACCGTCCTGGTCGCTGGTGATGTCCAGGGCCTTGGCCATCTCGCCGTCGATGACGGGCTCGTAGTCCGGGTAGAAGGGCATCGGGTCCGCCAGCACCAGGCGCAGGTCGGGGTCGTCCATCGAGCGCATCGAGAAGAACGTGCCGTCCTCGTCGAGCGGCGTCAGCTCGAAGCGGGTGCTCTCGGACAGCCCGACCAGCGGGGTGATGAACTCGATCTTGGGGGCGGTTTCGGTGGCGAGGCTCATGGTCGAGCTTCCCTTCGGCGTCGAGGCGTTCGTCGAATCCGGCTGAACCGTGGTGGTCGCCGGACGGTGGACAGCCACTGTCCGTGCGATCGAACCTAGACAGAGAGTAGCGACATATGAGCGCTGCGTCGCGCCGTTCGGAGAGGACGGGGGACGACGAACGCCCCGCCGGCGGGGCCGGCGGGGCGTTCGCGGGTGCGTCGCAGCGTCAGACGGGCAGCAGGGGCGCCCGCAGCGGCAGGTCGGAACCGGTGAGCACGATCTGCGCCGCCCGGCTCGTGCGGTGGTTCAGCACGACGGGCGCCAGCAGGTTCGCGGTGGCGTCGGCCAGGCCGCTGCCGGGGTTGACCACGACCAGCAGCGCTGCGTCCTCGGGGCCGGACAGCTCCAGCTCCTCGGCCCAGCCGGCGTCGACGACGGGGGAGTAGTCCGGGAAGAACCGTTCCGGCGTCACCACGAGCAGCCGCAGCCCCGGGTCCTCGGTGCTGCGCAGCGAGAACAGCAGACCGTCCTCGTCCAGGGGCGCCAGGGTGAAGCGCGTGTGCTCGGGCAGTCCGGAGAGCGGAGCGACGAACTCGATCTCCGCGGCGGCGTTCGTGTCGGTCACACTCGCCACGCTAGTCGTCTCCGTCACCGCAGGAAGTCCAGCAGGGTCGGCTGGATGACCTTGGCCGTCGTTGCCAGCGCCGCCTGGTACGCGGTGTCCTGCAGGCGGAACTCGATCATCGCCTTGGCGATGTCCACGCCCTCGACCGCGTCCAGGGAACCGCTCAGTGCGTCGCCGCGCACGGCGTTGGCCTGCTCGAGGGCGTCGAGCTGGTTGACGCGGGCACCGAGGGCGCCGCGCACGGACAGCACGCGGTCGCGCGCGGCGTCGATCGTGGCGAGCCCGGCGCCGACGGCGGTGCTGTCGCCGTTCTCCACGGCGGTGGCCAGCTCGTCGAGCTGCTGGAAGAGCGTGGGGACCCCGCCCGCGCCGCCGAACACCTCGGTCGCCGTCGCGTTGACCCGCACGTCGTGGCCCGGCGCGACGCGGCGGGAGATGACGCCCTCGTCCCCGGTGATCGTGTAGGTGCCGGCGGTGCCGGAGAAGCTCGCCGCGACGGCGGTGCCGGCGGTGGTGGTGCCGCCGAAGACGGGGTGCCCCTCGTGCAGGGTGTTGGCCTGCGCGAGCACGTCGTCGCGGATGCTGCGCAGCTGGGCGGCGATCGCTCCGCGCGCGGCCGGGTTGACGACGCCGGTGTTGTTCGCCTGCACGAGGGCGTCGCGCGCCGCGTGCAGGGAGTTGGTCACGGAGCCGAGCGAGTCCTCCTGCACGGACAGCCAGCGCTGCCCGTCGGAGATGTTGCGCCCGTACTGCTCGTTGACGGCGATCTCGGAGCGGAAGCGCAGCGCGTCGTTGGCGGCCACGGGGTTGTCCGAGAGCTTGACGTACGCCTTCCCGCTGGTCAGCTGCTGCTGGATGCGGTCGCTGCGGGCCTGGCCGGCCTGCAGGTTGGCGAGCGAGTTCATCGCGGTGGTGCGGGAGGCGATGCGGCCGATCACGGGGTTCTCCTCGGGTGCGTCGGGGGCGTCAGCGGCCGACGAGGCCGGTGCGGTTGATGAGGGTGTCCAGCGCCTGGTCGATCGTCGTCAGGACGCGCGCCGCGGCGGAGTAGGCGTGCTGGTAGGAGACGAGGTTGGTCATCTCCTCGTCGATGTTCACGCCCGAGACCGAGTCGCGGGCGGCGATCGACTTCAGCGACACCTGCGCGGCCAGGTCGGCGCGGATCTCCGAGGCCTGGGTCTTGGCGGCGATGTCCACGACGGTGTTCCGCCACGCCAGGGTGGGGCTGTCGGGCGTGGTGGGCAGCTCGCCGATGGCCTTGGCGCGAGCGCGATCGACGGTGCCGGCCGTGCTGTCCTGCATCGTGGAGGGCGTCACGGCCGGGTTGACCCGGATCTGCTCCGAGGCCCCGCCGCCGTTGACCCGGGCACCGCTGAAGGTGAAGAGGTCCTGGCCGGTCCCACCGGGGTTGTAGGCCGCGTTGACGGCCGCCGCGATGTCCTTCACCGACTGGTCGATGCTCTTCGAGACGCCCGGGACCGTGGTGTTGACCGCGTCCAGCGTCGCCTTGAGCGCACCGCTGGTGGGCTGCGCGGCAGCACCCTCGATGGTCAGGGTCGTGCTGCTCGTGCCTGCCTTGACGTCGGCCAGCGACGTGCCGTGCGAGGCGGTCATGGTGTACGCCTGGCGGCCGGCGACGATCGCGGTGTTGCCGACGTAGACGTCGACCATCCCGCCCTCGCGGCCCACCACGCGGGCGCCGGTCAGCTCCGAGAGGTGCGACAGGGCCTTCTCACGCTGGTCGAGCAGCTCGTTGGCGGAGACGCCCGTCGTGCCGGCGCTGAGGATCGCGGTGTTGAAGCCGGCGATCTGCTGGGCGGTGGCGTTGACGTCGGCGGTGTGCAGGTCGATCCGTCCGCCCAGCTCCGACCACTGCGCCTGCACCTGCGCGTCGACCTGCTTGGCGGTGTCGGCGACGTTGGTGGCGCGGGCGAGGGCGTGGGTGCGGCCGGCGAGGACGTTCTCCGCGCTCGTCGCGTTGCCCAGGTCGCTGAACGCCTTGTGCATGTCGTTGAGCTGGTACGACAGGCCCGAGGTGCCGTTCTCGCCGAGGTTGGCCTCCAGGCGGCTCCACACGGCCGTGGCGGCCTCGTGCTCGGCGGCGGTCGCGCCGTCCTGGCGGGCGGCGGCCTCGGTGAGCGCGTCGGAGACGCGCGCGATGCCGGTGACCTCCACGCCCTCGCCGGCGGTGCCGCGGCGGGCGAACATGCCGGTGGCTCCGGCGCGGCTCTCGGTCTGCTCGACCCGCTGGCGGGTGTAGCCCTCGGTGTTGACGTTGGCGATGTTCTGCCCGGTGACCTCCATGCCGCGCTGCGCTGCGGTCAGCGCGCGGGAGCTCATGTTGATGCCGGAGAAGGTGCTCATGTCCTCGGTCCTGTCTCAGAGGGCTTCGTCGACGAAGCGGGCGCGGGAGCTGCCGGCGGCGGCCTGGTTCCTGCCGTCGGCGGTGTACGTGTCGAGGGGGGTGTCCAGCCCGAGCAGCGCCTCGCGCAGGGCCCGGGCGCCGGAGGCCAGCAGGTCGCGGTTGGCGTCGGCCAGGTTCTGGATCTCCGCGGTGAGCGTGAGGAAGGCGTCGCGGTGACCGCGCATCAGCTCTCCCCACGGCTCGGGCGCGGCGGCGGCCAGCGCGTTCAGGCTCGGGCCCGGCGGCAGCTCCAGCTCGGCGGCGACCGCGTCGACCTCGGCGGCCCGCAGGACCTCCGTGGTGCGGATCTGCTCCATGACGAACTCGACCTCGCGGGTCGCGTGCGCCAGCCAGCGCGTGCGGCCGGCGGCCAGCACGAGCTGCTCCTCCTCCAGCTTGAACAGGAGCAGCTCCATCAGCTCCCGCTCCTTCCAGAGGATGCCGGAGACCTCGGCGAGTCCCATGCGTGTCCTTCCCGTCGTCGGCGCCGCGGGCGCCGTCGCGGCGCCCCTCGTCCTGGCCCCCCATCGGCAGCCGGGCCGGGGAGCTGAGCGCCGTCCGGGTGAACCGGCGGGCCCCGCGGCTACCCTGGGCCCGGGGAGGTGGCGCCGTGGGCGTGTCGATCGAGATGGTCCTGCCGCTGCGGGTGGAGGACCTGCCGGAGGAGGGCAGCGGCCCCCGCATGGAGATCGTGGACGGGAGCCTGCACGTGGCACCCCTGGCGGACCTCCGCCACCAGCGCCTCGTGGGGCGCACGGCCCACGAGCTGACCGGCCTCGCCCCGGCCGGCTGGGTGGTGCTCCCCGGCGCCAACCTGCTGCGCCGCTCCGCCACCGACCGCCTGCTCATCCCGGACGTGGTGGTGCTGGCCGAGGAGGCCGTGGCGGCGGGGGCGTGTACGCCGACCCCTCCGACGTCCTGCTCGCGGTGGAGGTGGAGTCCCCGTCCACCCGCTCCGCCGACCGCCTGCTCAAGCGCGACCTGTACGCGCAGTGGAAGCTGCCGCACTACTGGGTGGTGGACCCGGAGGCGCGCACCCTCACCCGCCTGGCCCTCGCCCCGGGCCGCACCTACGTCGAGGGCGCCGGCGCCACCGAGTGGCTCAGCGCCTTCGACGAGTCGGTGCTCTGGTCCGGCTGACGGCCCGTCCGACGGCCCGGCCGGTCAGCTCGTCCTCTTGACGAAGAAGGCGTTCTTGCCGGGCTTGCGCAGCGCGTAGGGGCGGCCGTCGTCGCGGGCCTTGCGCAGCTCGCGGTGCATCTCGCGGGCGTTGTCCTCCAGGGCGGCGTTGACGACGACCGCGTTGACCCCGCGCACCCGCTCCTTGGGGTCGCGCAGGACGTGGTCGTTGCGCCCCTCCTCGTGGGCGACGGTGAGGAAGTTCTTCGCCGCCAGGGCGTAGAGGGCGCTGACGCGCTCGCCGTGCTTGTCGGCGTACTCGTCGATGAACGACGGCGTCAGCCGGCCCCGCCGCGCGGCGTGCTCGAGGTCCTGCAGCACCATGTACAACGGCTTCACGGCTGTCACTCCCGCCTCTCGAACCACTGCTGCACCGGACGCACCGGTGCACCTTGCAGGAGGGACATCGGCGCGGGGTGGTTGCCCGCTGAACGGTTCGACGCCGTCCCACCCGATCGGCGCGCCGGTGCTCACGCTGCGTCGCCACCGGTCCCGCCCCCGCCCCGCGGCGGCGCAGCGGGGGAGCTGGAGACTCCGTCCGGGTGGGTGCTCAAGGTGACGTGCGGCACGCCCGAGACACCGGGTGTGACCGCAGACGCCGCCACCGCCCCCGTGCAGCTCACCGACGCGCAGCGCGACGAGCTCGTCGAGAAGCACCTGCCGATCGTCGGCTACATCACCAGCGAGTTCATCGGCCGGCTGCCCCAGCACGTGAGCCGCGACGAGCTGACGTCCGCCGGTCTCATGGCGCTGTTCCAGGCCTCGCGCGGCTTCGACCCCTCCACCGGCGTGCCCTTCGCCCGCTACGCCAACACCCGCATCCGCGGCGCGATCCTCGACGACCTGCGCGGGGCGGACTGGGCCTCGCGGGGGGTGCGGGCCCGCGCCCGCAAGCTCAACGCCACCGAGGACCAGCTCACCGCCCAGCTGGGCCGCACCCCCACCCCCGCTGAGCTGGCCGGCGTGCTGGGCGTGTCGACCCGCGAGCTGGCCGAGACCCGCGACGAGGCGCAGCGCGCCATGGTGCTGTCGATGCAGGGCTTCACCGCCGACGGCGCCTCGATCGACGACCACATCCCCACCCACAGCCCCGGCCCGGAGGCCGAGCTGCTGCACCGCGAGCGCCTGGGCTACCTGCGCTCGGCGATCGCCGCGCTGCCCGAGCGGCTGCGCCTCGTCATCGAGGGCTACTTCCTGCACGAGCGCCCCATGGCCGAGCTCGCCGAGCAGCTCGGGGTCACCGAGTCGCGCATCTCGCAGATGCGCGGGGAGGCGCTGGCGCTGCTGCGCGACGGCATGAACACCCACCTGGCGCCGGAGATGGTCAAGCCGGCCGCCGGCTCGGCCGCCGCCGTCAAGCGCAAGGAGTCCTACTTCGCGGCCGTGGGCACCCAGTCGGACTTCAAGGCCCGCCTGGCGATGTCGGCCTTCGCCGCGGCGGGCGCGGTGCCGGCGTACCGCACCGCGTGAGGCGGACCCTCGCACCGCGTGAAGCGGACCCCCGTACCCGCAC